>CANHCD010000014.1 GCA_947458795.1 Cyclobacteriaceae bacterium
CTGTTTTTTTCAGATCTACACAGTGTTTTTTCATCGGGGTGATTGAGAAGTCTGCATCGGTACGCTAACTTAGCGAAGCGGTGCAAAGTTCGTTCTTTTTTGTAAAAATCAGGACTTCTTACATCAAAGGCAAAAAACAAATTTTGAAAGCGTTCTCAAAAATCCATTTGACGAAGTTCCTACACCCATTTTCTCGAATAAACAGCCCCAATCTACATGTTTGATTACCAACGATTTTTTTTAGACAACGGCTTGGAAGTTATCGTTCACGAGGATTCCAGTTCCAAGATTGCGGTATTCAACTTACTCTACAAGGTAGGCTCACGATTTGAGCAACCCGGAAAAACTGGATTGGCCCACTTTTTTGAGCACTTGATGTTTGGCAGCTCAGCACATGTTCCAGAATTTGACCGAGAGCTCGAGCGTGTGGGCGGCTCTTGCAATGCCTTCACCAGCCCTGACATCACCAACTACTACATGACTTTGCCTTCCAGCAACCTGGAAACGGCATTTTGGCTGGAATCTGACCGAATGGCCCACCTGAGCCTTACGGAAAAAACAATTGAGACGCAGCGGAAGGTAGTCTTGGAAGAATACAAGCAACGCTACCTCAGCCCACCTTATGGAGATGTGTGGCATCACCTTCGCCGATTGACTTACGAAGTACATCCTTACCGCTGGCCCACCATTGGAGCCAATTTGGAAGACATTGAAGGCTACAGCCGGGAAATGATCTGGGAATTTTACCAAGAACACTACCACCCTGGCAACGCGATTCTTGTGGTGGCAGGAGATGTAAGCCAAAAAGAAGTGGCTCGCCTAGCTGAAAAATGGTTTGGGCCCATCCCTGCCAAGAAAAAAAGCCCAATCTCTATTTCTACAGAGCCCGTGCAAACGAGCAAGAGGAGTCTTGAAATTCATGCTAAAGTACCGACAGATGCCCTGTACAAGGTTTTCAAAATGCCAGCCAAGGGAACTGAGGGGTATTTAGAGGCAGATTTGATCAGCGACTTGCTGGGCGGCGGCAAATCCTCCCCATTGGAACAGCAGCTGGTGAAAAACGGAAAAATCTTTGCTTCAATAGGCGCCTACATCACAGGATCCGTAGATCCTGGCCTGCTGGTGTTTTCAGGGAAGATGGAACAAGGGCTGTCTGCACAAGAGGCAGAACAGGCTTTGGATGGAGTTTTAAAGAATTTCCTTCAGGGAGAAATCTTGGATACTTCCCTTCAAAAAATCAAAAATCAGTCGGAGGCCATGAAGACCTACGAGTCCATTCAACTTTTGAATCGTGCGATGAACCTCGCCTACTATGCACATTTAGGCGATCCTCAGCTATATTGGCAAGAATTTGAACAAAAGGCTTCCTGTACCATTGCCCAACTTGCCTCTTGGTCCAAGCGCTTGCTACAGGAAGACCAAGCATCTGTTTTGTATTACCAATCCACCTAACCATGACTCCATTTCGAATTGGCTTTGGCTACGATGTACACCAGTTGAGTGAAACCCATGAATTTTGGCTGGGAGGCATCCGTGTGCCCCATACCAAAGGAGCGGTAGGGCATTCTGACGCGGATGTACTGATCCATGTGATTTGCGACGCCCTCCTCGGCGCTGCCAATATGCGTAACATTGGCTATCATTTTTCAGATAAGGATCCAAAATACAAGGGCATCGACAGCAAGCTCCTCTTGAAGGAAGTCATGCAGATGGTTCGTGGCGCAGGCTATGAGTTGGGCAACCTCGACAGCACAGTCTGCCTGCAGATTCCCAAGCTCAATCCGCATATTCCCGAAATGAAAACCTGCCTAGCAGCAGTGATGCAGGTGGAAGAAGAAGCCTTATCCATCAAGGCCACCACCTCAGAGCACTTGGGATTTGTGGGACGCGAAGAAGGGATCTCTGCCTACTGCACCGCATTAATTTACAAAGTATGAGCCAGCCCAAGGTAAAAATCATCACCACCGAGGACGGTTCCCATTCGCTGTACCACGAAGAACTCCAGGAAACCTACCACAGCTCTCATGGAGCCTTCCGAGAGTCTATCCATGTATTCATGTTGTACGGATTGGATTCCTGGCTCGCACGGAATCCCAATAAATTTCCTATTCGAGTCTTTGAAGTTGGTTTTGGCACGGGCTTGAATGCCTGGCTAGCCTTGGTATGGGCGGAACAAAACCAGGTTCCGGTACTTTACCACAGCATCGAGCCCTTTCCTTTGGAAGCAGCGATTTACAATCAGCTCAACTACACCGAGCACGACCATGGCATCTGGCATTACCACAAGTATTTTCAAGCCTTGCATGAACGCCCATGGAACGAAGGGGGACCGGTTTCCGAATACTTCAATTTCAAGAAGGACCAGACCACCTTGGAAGAGTCAGATCTCTATCCTGCCGACCTGGTGTTTTACGATGCATTTGCTCCGAGCAAGCAGCCTGAATTGTGGAAAAAGGAGGTATTGGAGCCCGTTGTAGACGCCATGCTTCCTGGCGCTGTGTTTACCACCTACTGCGCCATGGGCCAACTGAAGCGCGACCTGAAAGATCTAGGACTTGAAGTAGAAACCCTCCCTGGCCCTCCTGGCAAAAAAGAAATGACGCGGGCTTGGAAGGCCGTTTAGTGATTTTTAAACTATTGCACAAGGTACAATGTACCAAGTACCAAGTACGAAGTAGAAATACGAAGTACGAAATGCGGTATTCGTGAATCATAAGAATCTCGTATCCCCACGAATAAAGTCTGCCTGCCCGCCGCGGCGGGTATCTCGGCTTTTGTTTCTTGTATCTACAATGGAAATAGAATGGAAATAATCCGAGACCACCTGCTGAACCAATTACAATGTACCATGATCTTATCCAGACCACGAATCCCTACTTGGTACTTTGTACTTGGTACTTGGTACTTAGTTCTTGGTACAATCTTGATACTACTTTCCTAACGTGGACCGTTAGCCGTTGACCAAAAAATTTACCCTTTCAATCGTGCTATTGGAGTCCGTGCTCCCTTCGTCACCTGTCCAATCTCACAGAGGATCTCTGCATCCAGCGGCAAGTACAGGTCCACTCGGGAACCGAATTTGATAAAGCCAAACTCTTCCCCCTGCTGAAGTGCAGAACCTTTGGTCACATACCACTTGATTCGCTTGGCCAAGGCACCTGCGATTTGACGCATCATCAAGGTATTTCCTTTCGCATCGCGAAGAACCAAAGAAGTGCGCTCATTTTCGGTACTCGACTTGGGATGCCATGCCACAAGGTATTTACCAGGATGGTATTGGAAATAATCCACTGTACCTTGAATGGGCGATCGATTCACATGCACATTGAATGGAGACATGAAAATGGATACCTGTCTGCGTTTGTCTTTGAGGTATTCCCCCTCTTCTGCCTCTTCAATCACCACTACTTTTCCATCCGCCGGAGCAAAAACAATCCCATCCTCTTGAGGCGCCTCGAAAATTGGGTTTCTGAAAAATTGAAGAATGATCAAGTAAAAAAGAATGCTTCCCCCTAAAGCAAGGTTGAAGAGCAGCCTTTCATCTGGAAGAAAGTAGTAGATCAAATAGTTGACCACTGAAAGCACTAAGAGCAGCCAAAATAAAAGGGTTCTTCCTTCCTTATGTATTGTCATCATAATCGTTGCTTAAGACGTCGGAACTATTCAAAAATAGAGCCTAAACGCAATTTAACTCCATGAAAAAGGGCGTGAAAATTTCTTTCCACGCCCAAAGTTATCATTTTTTAGGAAAAATCGACTTAGAACCCTCCTCGGTAGGTATAGGTTTGTGCTACTTTGTCAATTGCAACAATATATGCAGCAATACGCATCGGTACATTGTACTTGATTGAAGCTTGATACACATTGTCAAATGCATCCTTCATGATCCGATCTGAGCGTCTATTGACACGGTCTGCAGTCCATTTGTAGCCCAGTCGGTTTTGAACCCACTCAAAGTAGGAAACAGTTACCCCGCCGGCATTCGCCAAGATATCAGGCACAGCCATGATTCCTTTTTCGTTCAAAATGGCATCTGCCTTAGCCGAAGTAGGGCCATTGGCACCTTCGACGATCAGCTTTGCCTGAATTTGATATGCATTGGAAGTGGTAATGACATCTTCTACTGCGGCAGGCACCAGAACATCTATTTTTAGGGTCAGTAAGTCTCCTGCATTAGCCATTTTTTCTCCACCTGCAAATCCTTCCAAGGTGCCGTTGTTGCCGTCACGGTAGGCAATCGCCTCCACTACATTTATTCCTTTCTCGTTGTAAAAAGCACCTGTATGGTCCGAAATCGCCACGACCTTCAGTCCTCGCTCTTCCAACAGGCGAGCTGCCCAGCTGCCCACATTGCCAAATCCTTGCACTGCACAGGTGGCTGTAAATGGATTGATTTTCAATTTTTGCATTGCTGCAAGTGCAGATACCATCACCCCACGACCTGTAGCTTCAGTTCGACCAAGCGAACCACCCAATACCAAGGGCTTGCCTGTCACTACAGCAGGGATGGTCATCCCATGTGCTTTGGAGTACTCATCCATCAGCCAGGCCATTTCGCGAGGCCCCGTCCCCATATCGGGTGCAGGAATATCCTTGTCTGGACCAAATACATCAATCATGGCCATGGTGTAGGCACGTACCAAACGCTCAATCTCACCTTTGGACATTTCTCGGGGATTGCATCGCACACCACCTTTGGCTCCACCATAGGGGATATCTACTACCGCACACTTCCAGGTCATCCAGGCTGCGAGCGCTCTCACTTCATCCAAATGCACATCTGGAGCAAATCGAATCCCTCCCTTTGCAGGTCCTAGAATATTGGAATGAATCACTCGAATGCCTTCAAAAACTTGGATTTTTCCACTGTCCATCGTGATGGGTAGGGAAACGATTACTTGCTTGGCTGGATTTTTTAATACGTTGTATACTTCATCAGAAAGTCCGAGTTTCTCGGCTGCGATGTTGAATCTCTCCATCATGGACTCCAAAGGATTCTCTCTATCCTTTATCGGTGCCGGTTCTATGTAAGCCATATTGGGTCGTTAGGTAGTAAACTGTGAAGTAAATTTAAGCAGATTTTTAATTGCGAGGGGTAGAATTACCAAATTTTCAAAAAAGCGGTGATAAACGGCGCCGAAAGTAACAATCCGTCAAAACGATCCATAAATCCACCATGTCCTGGAAGTACAGATCCTGAGTCTTTGATCTCGATGGAGCGCTTAAATAAGGACTCAATCAAATCCCCGTAAGTACCTGCAATGATGATGATTCCCGCAATCACGAGCCATTTCCAATCTTCGAGCACGGTAAAATACTGGGAAATCACAAAGGCAACTAAAATGGCTGAAAAAGCCCCACCTAAAAACCCTTCCCAAGATTTTTTGGGTGACACGCGTTCAAAAAGTTTGGTTTTTCCAAACCGCGTTCCTGCAAAATAGGCCCCTGAATCACTAGCCCATAAGATGAGTAAGCAGCCTATGAGGATCTCGTAATGGTACACCGCATCCACGGAAAATACCGCCAAATTCAAGAGCGAAATGGGTACAGCAACATAAAAGATACCCAAATAGGTGTAGGCCACCCCAGTGAATGGCTTTTTATCTGTTTTTTTATAGAGCTTGATAAAGAAGGTCAAGGAAACCAAGGGGAAAATCAGGTAGAGGTATTCATGAGGCAAGTGTTCCTTCTCCACCATGAAGGTAAGCGCGAAGATTAAAAGACCTAGGATAGTTCCAAAGCTCTTCAATGGAAGCATTCCATCCAATCCTGAGAGTTTGTAAAACTCCATTTGAGACATCCCCAAGATGGTTCCAAAAATCAAGAAATAGGTCCAGTCCGAGTAGATAAGTGCTGCTAAGATCAGCGCTGCTCCCACCAAAGATGTGATCGCTCGTTGCACCAAGTTGCTATACTTGTTGATATTAAAACGTGATCTCATGCTGAATCAGTTGAAGTGCGTAAAGTGTTTGGGCTGTGGGAACAAGCACCTCATAGGTACCAAAAACTTGGTAGACCGATTCCTTTTTATTGAGTACAAAAGCAGCCACTCCTTTATCTTCCAAAACTCCCTTCACAATTTCTACTCGAATTTGATTTTGATCCTCAAACACTTTGGTCCAGTTTTTCATCCTTTACCCGATTGGCTTTTTTAAAATAAAGGAATCCAAGGATAAGAACCAAAATTCCTGCTAGTGCACCGGGGTAAGAAACCGCATCAGTGGATTGAATATCCATCTCGATTAGGCCTTCATTTGATGCATAAACCAGGAGCAAGGTCAAGGTATTATTTAGAATATGGCCTAGAATCGGGTAAAATAAGCTGCCTGTGTAATGGTACATGTACCCAAACAGGGCACCCAAAAACATTCGGGGAAGAAATCCATAAAATTGCACGTGAATCGCTGAAAAAATCAGGGCAGTGACCCATATTCCTAAATGTGGGGACCCAAGATATTTTTGGAACTTGGGTTGAATCATTCCTCTAAAAAACAATTCCTCGCCTACACCTGCAAAAACTCCAATCACCAAAATTCCAGAAAGAAGCTCGGGGATGGATTGAAAATCTGTTAGGAATTTGGTGAGTTCCATAAGTTGGGCTTCCATCTCTTGCATCCATAGCTCCACTCCCGATAGAAACTCAGGCAAGATCAACAGTGAATTCCAATACATCAGCAATCCATTGAAAAGCATGCCTCCTACCGTCATTGCGGAAACTATGGCCAGGTTTTTACCAGTAACACGAGCGATTTGTTTGGACCAATGCAAGTCCGCTTTTTCCAAAAATCGTAGAATTCCCCAAGTGGCCAGCCAAAATCCCAAACCAGAGCCCAGCCCCTGGGCAAAAAGCAAGGCCATACGCCCATTGGGAACTGAATAGTCGCCACCCACAAGGCCCATCAACTCATCTACACTGATCTGAAAAATGGGGGGAATGAGGACTACTGCAATGCCTTGAAGTAGGACTAAGGTGCCAAATGCCACTAATGTGATGACTACCAGTGACAAAAACCAGTTCTTTCGGGAGGCTATTTCAGCCTGGGTTTCGTAAATCTCCATAATTGGGCTAAATTTACACGAAATTTAGATTGTCAGGTGGTAAAAATTGGAAATATAGAATTGGGAGATTTCCCACTCTTACTCGCTCCCATGGAGGATGTAAGCGACCCTCCCTTCAGGGCAGTTTGCAAGCAAAATGGCGCTGACTTGATGTATACCGAGTTTATCAGTTCCGAAGGACTGATTCGCGATGCAGCCAAAAGCGTGCAAAAGCTGGATGTTTACGACTACGAACGGCCTGTAGGCATTCAGATTTTTGGAGCAGAAATTGAATCCATGCGAGAAGCCGCTGCCATTGCGGAGGCTGCTGGTCCTGATATTTTGGATATCAACTATGGCTGTCCCGTCCACAAGGTGGCCTGTAAAGGCGCCGGTGCTGGAATTTTATTAGATATCGACAAGATGGTCTCCATGACCGCAGAAATTGTCAAGCGTGTAGATCTACCTGTCACTGTCAAAACTAGACTCGGCTGGAGTCAGGATACAATTCGGATTGTAGAGGTGGCTGAGCGTCTGCAAGACATCGGTATTCAGGCCATCTCTATACACTGCCGTACCCGCCAGCAAATGTACAAGGGCGAGGCCGACTGGTCTTGGCTCAACTTGGTCAAAGACAATCCTAGACTCCACATTCCTGTTTTCGGAAATGGTGACATTGATAGCCCTGAAAAAGCAGCCGAATACCGCGCCAAATACAATGTTGATGGCATGATGATCGGTCGGGCATCCATTGGCTACCCCTGGATCTTTAATGAAATCAAGCACTACTTTGCCACGGGCGAAAAACTTACGGCTCCGGACTTAACGGAACGCATTGCAGTTACCAAAAAGCACTTGGATTTTTCGATCGAGTGGAAAGGCGAAAAGCAAGGTATTCTTGAAATGCGTCGCCACTATACCAATTACTTTAGAGGCATGCCCAACTTCAAACCTTTCCGTACGGAGATGGTTACAGCAGAGCGTTATACAGAAGTTTTATCGATTTTGGACCGGGTACAAGAAACTTATGCGGATTACGAATTTCAACCCATGTAACACCCGTTTATCCCTTTTCCTAGAAATAGACTCAAAGCTGGGGCTAGTTCGATCAGAAAATAAGTTTCTTTGCACCCAAACCCCTTCCAATGGACAGCAGCACCTCTGATAATTCCCTCAAAAATTGGATTCTTTTAGTGGTGCTCACCTTGATCTGGGGGAGCTCCTTTATCTTGATCAAAAGAGGATTGGAAGTTTTTTCTCCTGGGGAAGTTGGGGCCTACCGCATGGTGGCCGCTGCAAGCATACTGCTCCCTTTATCCCTTCCTCGCCTACGACAGCTCAGCAAAACGCAAGTAAAAAATCTGCTGGTCACAGGCATGCTGGGAAGTTTTATTCCTGCTTTTCTATTTCCAATTGCACAAACCCAGCTTAGCAGCTCCCTTGCCGGCGTCTTGAATGCACTCACACCATTATTTGTGGTCATTTCAGGCGCACTATTCTTCAATACTTCCATTACCAAAAGGAATGGAATTGGCATGGTCATCGCTTTCTTGGGTGTACTTGTACTAGTGACGGTCAAGGATGGTGGAGGATGGGACTCCTTGTCACAAATCAATTCCTACGCGTTGTATATTATTGCAGCCTGTATCTGCTACAGCTTCAACCTTCATTTTATCAAGGCGCGCTTCACCAAATTGAAATCCATCGAAATCTCTTCCATTTCCTTGCTGATGATTCTCCCTTTTGCATTGATTTACTTGTTTGGTGGCACCCAATTTTCCTACAAGCTGGCCACGCATCCAGATGCTTGGGAAGCACTTGGATACATTACCCTTCTAGGCATGGGAGGTACCGCTGCGGCTTTGGTGATATTCAACATCATGATCAAAAACGCCAGCCCATTTTTTGCGAGTCTGGTCACCTACACACTCCCTATTGTAGCCATCATGTGGGGCGTTTTGGATGGGGAAGTACTCCTTTTGGGGCATTACTTCGGAATTGCTGCAGTTATTGTGGGGGTCTGGGTCGGGAATCGGAAGTAATTCCCTCATTTCTTCCCTTCCAGGTAAGTTTTTAATTCCCTTTTGTTCATTTCACTGGTAACCAACTCCTCTGGATACACAGCCTTCAAGGTGGTATAGTCCTTGATTTCAAGTACACCCTGATCACTCATGTAAGTTACCGGGAAGGCCCGATAGAAAAATTGATCCTTTTCCAAGACCGTTTTAACTTGTAAAATCCGAACATGGGGACCTTGAGCATAGTTTTCACCCGCAGAAAGGGCTAGCGTATCTCCTGGAAAAACCTGCTGACCCAACTTTACCTGTTCAGAACCCGCCTTAAGGACCGTTATTTTTGTAAAGGTTCCATCTTCATGGTATAGTTCCAGGAAGTTTTCCTCAGCAGTAAAACTTAGGTTTTCTCCCTTAGCTTGAACGTCCATCTTCAGGGAGATGACTATCCCTTTTCGGGGAGCCAAAATGGGGGTTGTCCCTTCCAAATTAAAAGAAATACCTCGGTAAGAATTCCCTTCTATTTCCTTTCCTAAGGTCTTTTCTAAGGGATTGTTTGAAACCGCTTTTACTGTAGTTCCTTCAGGCACGGGAATTAGGTAAGCGGGAAGATTTTTGGATTTAGCATAGACATTTCCTCTCCCAAAAGAATAAGAATAGCGGAAGTTAGTGCCTTGACCTGCCAAAGTGGGTCTCAAAGTGGCTACCTTTGATCTGCCTGGATTAGCTACCACCACTGTTTGTCCTCCCCCAGGCGTAGTCATATTTTGGAGGTCTGAGAAATTTAACAGCACTGAATAAGGCATTTCAGCAGTGTTGATTGCAAATAAGTTTACATTATTGTCCTTGTCACGCTCTGATTCAATGGTGACTTGCGCTTGCATCCGAATGGAAGCAAGAAAAAAGAAGCAGAAAAATGGAATCAATACTTTCATAGTTGAAAAATTTAGTGAAGAGTTAAACTAAATGAAAAAATTGAGTTTTCAAAAAATCACTCGCCAGACTGCATCCGCTGTCTCCAAGCAGCTGCAAGCATGGGGAGTTGCTGGTAGGATTTGATGCCCGCTTTGACTCCTTGTGATTTTAAAAATAGGTCGTTGGACTTTCGACTCAAGGCAAGCCAAATCGGAGGATAAGCTTCCGCTGACTCCCGAATGGAGATTAGGTCTTGGATAATCCCTCTTGGAAGTGTTTCCATCCAACATAAAGCTGCTTCAGGATCCATTCCATAGTAATCCCGGAGTTGGTAACGAAGCAGTAAAAGATGGGCCGCATACCGCAAAAGAGGCTCCTCTGCATTTGTGCAGACTACCCATGCAATAAAATTGGCTTCCCCTTCGTCCGTGACGCCATAGCTATGGGCCATTTCATGTGCAATGGTGAATGGCTTTTCCAAGGCGTGTAAACTGGGATCGAGGTAACTTTCGCCTGTAAAGGGAAAGTAAATGCCTAGAATCCCCATTCTCCGCATGAATCCTTGAGGAGGAAACTGCTTGGTGCGGGGTCGACCGGTAAAATTCAAGCCTAGCACCTCCAAATTCTCCTGCATCGTCGCACGAACCAGATCCTCGAGGGGTGAATACTCCATCAATTCGGTAAGGGCCAAGGTATCTTGTGTGATCCGACCCCGATCCATTGAGGCCAAGCGCTGGGTGTACTCCATTTCAGCAGTCAGCTGCTCCAGATTGAGGGGTTTGGGCTGCAGGTTCAACTGCTGAAAAATGGGTGTTCGCTGGTAATTAAAACCCCAAAGTACTAAGAAAAAGAAAACCAAGGCTCCAAGTCCATTGGAGGTTGCTAGCAGGGCATACCCTGCCCGATGTCTCCATCCCACAAGCCGGAAAAATCTACGAAAACTAATCCAGAAAAGGCCTAGGATAAGTACTAGGAACAAGTAAACCGTAGGAAAAGGCAACTTGCCCAAGCTAAGGTCAATCAAATTGCGAATGCCTGGAAAAAACGTTCGAGAATAGAATTGATCTGTGACCTCAGGGTACTGTCCAGCCAGAAACCGGACTGCTAGGGCCAGCAGCCCCAAAAAGGCCCAGGTCCAATCTTTAATTCTCATCTCCCCCGGCGTTTATACGCCCTCTGCCTGTACTTCCTTCACCTCAGGAAGCATTCGGGTAAGCAGGTTTTGTATTCCTGCCTTCAAGGTGACGGTGCTAGATGGGCATCCTGAGCAGGAGCCTTGCAAAAGCACCTTCACGATTCCATCGGTGAAGGAATGAAATACAATGGCTCCCCCATCTTGCTCTACTGCAGGACGGATGTATTCGTCTAGAATACCTTTGATTTTTTTGACAATCTCCGAATCGTTTTCATCAAACAAGGGATCCTTCTCAATCAGCACTTGCACCGCCTGTTGGCCGGACTCCAGGTACTGGCGAATATGGTCCCGAAAGATCATCTGAACTTCTGCCCATTCGGCGTCTTCCGACTTCGTGATGGTCACAAAATTGGAAGCGATAAATACGCGCTGCACGGCGGCAAAATTAAAAAGTTCCTTCGCCAACTGACTTGCTCCAGCGCTTTCCGCATCTGGAAAATCATAACTTACGCCCTCCTCTACCAACATAAAGTTGGCCACAAACTTGAGTGAATTGGGGTTGGGGTTGGCCTCCATGTAGAGGTGAACGGGTCTTGCTTGCGCTTTTAGCATGATTATGAAAATAGATTACTAGCAAAAACCAATTTTGGCTTCAGAAGTTCCGTGTAGGTTAAAATTAAATTTACTTTTTGTAAAAATCCGCTTTATTACCGGTAGCTAAATAAGGTTTAAGTAAGGGAACCGTGGAAAACCTGTAGACGACGGTTTGTTGTCTGTCAACGATTATCCACGATTCCTAGACCTATAAATCAGGGGTAAGATTGCGGATAATCCTTTATTTTTTAGGCAATGTGCCTTTTGCAGCATACCAAATGCCGCCGTACAAGTGCTTCAAGAAATCGGCATCTTCCCAAACTGCATCCACATGGCCAAGGGCAGTGTAGAAAACTCTTCCTCCGTCAAACTCATGGTACCAAGCCATCGGATGGTTAGCTCCCATGGCTTTTGCAGGCTGGTAAGTTGTCTCATCCGCCTGGATCAAAACCTTGATGGCTGGGTTCATGTTTCTAAACTCATACAGCTCGTCGGTCCAAAGCCAGTTTTCAGGCAAATGCCAAGTAGCAGGATGCGTACGGTCCGCCACGTGTAGACGAAGGGTTTGGTTACGAGGGTGTGCGAGGAAGTAGCCTCCAATCATCTGATTGTACCAAGGCCATTCGTATTCCGTATCTGTAGCAGAGTGGATACCCACTACTCCCTTGCCAGATTGGACAAATTTTTGGAAGGCGGCCTTCTGAGCATCATTAAAAATGGTGCCCGTAGTACTCATTAGCACCACTGCATCGAATTTGGCAAGATTTTCATCTGTAAATTGAGTAGCATCTTCAGAGGTGAACACTGAAAACACATGTTTCTCGCCCATTTTTTTGAGGGCCATTACCCCATTCGGGATAGATTGATGACGGAAGCCAGCAGTTTTGGAAAATACCAGCACGCGGAATTGTCCGCCCTGCTGGGCGATAGCCATTAAACTACTGCTCAAAACAAGTAGGGTGGCTAGAAGAAAGGATTTGTAACGATTCATGGGTTATTGGATTAATTGAGTTGCAAAATAGGTTATTGGATAAGCGGGAATTTATCTCCTGCTTCTTTTCGTGAAAATGCATTAAAATGCCACCATTCGCTACCGATTCCTGTAAATCCTGCACCTTTCATCACCTTTCTGAGGATCTCACGGTTGGCTACCTGCGCTTTGGTGATTTTTTTCTCCGCCAGCATCTGTAGCTCGCGATCTGGGTAGGCCGGGTAGCCAAAGTAGTCAAAAGGAGTACCCATATCGAGTGGCTTCCTTGTTTTCAAGTCTAGGATGGTTAAGTCAACTGCCACTCCAAAATTATGTAGGCCCCCAATTTTAGGATCCGAAACATACAGCGGCTTGATGCTATCTGGCTTGTCCAAGCCATCCCATAAAATTTGCTGCACGCGTATCGGTCTTACCCCATCGTAAACCAGCAGACTTAAGTTGGGGTACTCCTCCTGCAATGCCTTTTGGGCATTCGCTAACATCTCAGCAGCTAGTGGCTGTAGGTAACAACGAGTCAAATCCCCGTACACATCTTGCTTGAAGAAATTGTCTTCCGTTGAATATTTCAACTCCACCTGAATTCCCGGAATCTCCTGCACAATATCTACCAATCCTTGGTCCTGCAGTGATTTTTCGAGATCTGTACCGGTCAAATCCTCCTCCTCGCTGCTCGCTTCTCCTTGGAAAAGAGAGTCTCGCTGTGCGGCAGAAAAAGATTGTTGGTCACTTTTCGGTGAGGAGCAAGCCAAGGCTAATCCAAGGGAGAGGTAGGCAAATTTCTTCATTGGGGGAGTTTTTTCTTGATCACCGTAGCAGAAGCTTGGGCGGTGGGGAGCACCACTACATCTGCCAGCACCACGTGAGGCGGGCGGGTAAGTGCAAATTCCACAATGTCAGCAATGTCTTGTGCCAACAAGGGTGAATACCCTTGGTAGACCGTCCCGGCACGTTTTTCGTCTCCCTTGAAGCGCACGAGGGAAAACTCCGTTTCCACCAGCCCGGGATGGATGCCCATCACTTTGATGCCAAAGGGATTCAAATCCATGCGCATGCCATTTGTAAGCGCGTCTACTGCATGCTTGGAGGCACAATATACATTTCCATTGGGGTACACTTCTTTTCCTGCGATAGAGCCGATATTGATAATGGAACCTGAGTTTCGCTCCGTCATACCTGGGATAATCGCCTTGGAAACGTACAGCAGGCCCTTCACATTGATGTCGATCATGGCATCCCAGTCGTCTACATTACCCGTTTGGATGGGATCCAAGCCATGTGCATTGCCAGCGTTGTTTACCAACACCGCAATTTCTGACCAGTCCGGGGGAAGGTTACCGAGCAGATCGGCTACCTTTTCACGATCCCGCACATCAAATACCAATGGCAAAAAACGAATGTCGTTGGGCAACTCATTTTTCAATTCCTCCAGACGCTCAATTCGTCTGCCGGTGGCAATGAGGTCATAGCCCAATTTGGCAAGGGTTAGCGCGCAGGCTTTTCCAATACCCGAAGTAGCGCCTGTGACTAGGGCGATTTTATTTTTCATGATTTAAAGATAAAGGGATTGAAAGACTCCTGAAGATTTTTTCTTTTATTCCAATCTTGAAATTTCAATTCCTCCAAAATTGCACTCCATCCCCTACTAATTGTAGGGGATTTTTTGTTTGTTCTTTGAATAGTCAAACTGAAGGTGGCTATTTGGTACTATCTGTTTAAAAATCAATTAATTATATTTTATTTGTTATATTATTATAAAAAATATAAATCAAGTAGCTGATTTACATATAATTATAAATTAATAAAATAAATTTATATATTTTTATTTGCTAATCTGTTGATGGACAGGTAGGTTTAGTTTAAGTTTTTTGGAATGAGAAACTTTTTTAATGGGCGCCAATTTTTAACCAAATCATCATGGAAATTTTCACAAAACTGCTTTTTTAAGTCATTTTAGGTTCAAGTTCACCCACAAAGCACCCAAAAATCACATTCGTATTGGGTTTTTGTTTGATTTTTTTTGCGTTCGTTTCCTGTAATCCGATAGAGGAGGAGCAAATGGTTCAAGACAAGACTGAGAAGTTATTGAAGATTCAAAAAATGATTGAAGAGAATGGCTTCGAATTTGAGTTTACTGATAGCAAAACAAAGAATGGGATTAAGGTTGAAAATCTAAGCGAATTGGATGATTTGCTTAAAGTAATGAGTGGTAAAAACAAGGGCCAAAAATCTTTAAATAAAATTCTAACAAGAAATGGATTAAAAGAAATTCCAAATTTAAACTTCACTTCATTTGAAGTATTAAGAGTTGAAAACAAATATTTGTCCTCCAACAATAGAATTGAATGTATACAAAACTGGAGGAATGTATATGGAAGAATTGGAATAGGTTATTTTGGTACTAGTTATATTGATTTTGGTTTTTCTGTAGGGACTGGTTCTGGACTAATAGAAAATTGGTTCTCTTCGTATGAAGGCTTCACCTTCATGTCAACACTTGGAAAAAATCACTTTATTAATAGTGGTTATGCTTCGGCTTTAAATGGTTTTACTTATTCCGGGATATTTCACTTCTCAATAAGAGCATTAGTGTATTTTGAAGGAATAGGAGAGGTTTTTACAATCGTAAACAAGAAAATTCAAATTTCGGTAGATGCTTGTAGTGGTCAAGTTACATATAGTTTAATTGAAGAATAAATAACTAATAATCATGGTTGTAAATGTTACTAATTATTCCTTAATAATTTGGCAGGTCCTTGGATTAGCTTTTCTTTTCTACATGACATATCTGATTATCAGATTTCTAAGATCTAAAAGGTAATTGGGTTTGATGTCATTCAGCGCTGGAAGAAGAAATCATCATAAAAAAATCTCAAAATGGAACCAAGTAATTAAGAAAATGGAAAATTTCGCAATTTACTTCTTGTGGTTTTTTAATCTAGTCTTGATGATACTTATTGTTTTCATTATTTTTTTCTATGGAATAAAAGCAATCAAAGGATTGTTTGGACACAAGGGATCCAAAAAAATCAATGATTAAATAATTTGATGCCTGTCTTTTAAAATACTTCTTCTCCCATGACTCTAGTTTATTTTAAAGTCAAGGGGTTTTAATTGTTTTTTTGTGGGTGATCAAGACAAGAATCCCCTCAGCTTCTCCACAAATAGGGAAAAAGCAAGTAGGAGGTTGCGGCAAC
>CANHCD010000015.1 GCA_947458795.1 Cyclobacteriaceae bacterium
AGTTCCAGTTCCTTTTCAATGCGCTTGCTAACGGCTGCGGAGAGCTGTGGGTAGCGCTGCTCAGCTCCTCGGAGGGTTTCCTGGCGGAGAAATTCAAAGTCTTCCCCGCCATTGCCGAGTAGGTCTCGCTTATTTTTGATCGCCTGAAAGTAGAAGGAAAACTGGCACTGCTCTAGGAGCTTTTGCGCATTGAGGAGTAGGTAGCTGTGGTTTTCGCAACGGGCAATTAGCGCTGCATAGCCGTAGAGCTGGTCCGAGGGATCCGCCTGCTCCTGTACAGGAAGCTTGCTGAGCAGCGTATTCAGATCCATGCTGCGCAGGAGCCTGTGCGCGTTAAACTCCAATTTGGAGGAGAAGCTGACCGGCTGCAGGAGTACCAATTTTTCTCGTTTCCGGTACCAGGGCGAGGAATGCAGCTTGTTGAGTTGGCTGGGATGAATGCCGACATACTCATGCTCAGCCAAGGGGAAGTACTCCTTCGGAAAAGGGTAGACCACAAAGCTATTTGCAAAGGGAGGGGCCTTGTCTGCAAAAGGACGCTGCTGGATCAGGTGCTCCGAGAGGTGCTTATTGAGTTCGTACATGCCCTCCTGATTTCGTGCGAGGCCAATGTACTGCTGCGAAATGCCATTCCTGAAATCAATCCCAATGACCGGATGAATGCCTGCTTTTTGTGCCGCTCGGATAAAGGGAAATACAGCAGCACTGCTGTTGATGTCTGTGAGGGCTAATGCATCCAGCTTTTTGTTTTTTGCCTCGGCAACGAGCTTGTCCACGGATAGGGTCCCGTATTTGAAACTGAAGTGAGTATGGCAATTGAGAAACATGGAGTCGGCAAGATCTTTCCCGAAGATTGTCCTCGGGATGATGTGGGATAAGTAAAATGGAACTAATGGAGTTAGCCCTTTCCTGAAGTGCAGGTAGGGATCAGAGAATTAAAATGTTAATATTGTTAACATTTTAATGTTTATAATGTAAACAAAAAGAAGAATAAAAAAAGGATGCTGTAAAAAAATGAAGAAGGTTGTCGCAAAAGTGGGGAATGTGGCTGCACGGCTTCACAAACATAGAAAGGATTCCTTCCAGCGACTGGGTAGGGTGAGGGAATGGGAGAGAACTTAGGCTTTTGCCAGCAGGAGTTGAAACTCCAAGGCACTGCAGGCCTGGAACTCATCGGCTTTAAGATCCTCAAAAATCTCTTCGTCACCTTCGATCGCTGTTTTTTCGATTTTCCCATCGGGATGTACAATCAGTTCTACACCAGAAAAATCCTGCGGGTTGATCATCACCAAAACTTGGTAGTCGTCAAAAATTCGTTTGAAGTACTGTGAAATTGCTTTTGCCACGGTGAATTCAGTTTTTTATTAAAAATAATTCAAAAAAACCGGGACTAAGCATTGCTTATTCCAAAGCCTTCCTAAATTTGTGCCAAGCTAATGAAAACAATCGCAAACAAATACTGGTGGTGGCATTCTATTTCTTTCCTCGGGAAAGCTCAGAAAGCCGTTGCCTAAACTTTGCGCAATACATACCTCAAAAGGCTTACTGGTTTTCCCGGTAAGCCTTTTTTTATGCCCTTTTCTCTTCCATGACTACGACCTACAGCCTCCATACCCAGTACCGCAAGCGACTCGCAGATATCATCACACCTGTAAGCATATACCTGCAGATTCGGGATCGCTTCGCCAATCCCATCTTGCTGGAATCCTCCGACTACCGAGGACAAGACAATAGCTACTCCTACATTTGCTTCAATCCAGTCGCTTCTTTTTCATTTACAGCAGGTGCAGTGCTGGAGAAATTGCCCGATGGACAAGAGAAATCCTACGATGTGAGCGCAGAACAACCCCTGATGGATTGCCTGCAACGATTCGGAAATTCCTTTCAATCTCCTCCTGACTCCTTTAAATTTAGTACGAACGGGCTTTTTGGCTACACCCAGTACGATACTGTAGGCTGGTTTGAGGACATCAAATTGAAAGCTTCCCCTTCTGTTGAGGTGCCGATGATGTACTATGCCATGTACCAAAACATCATCGTAGTGGATCATTACAAAAACGAGTTGCACCTCTTCGAACACCTGGTGGAAGGCACTAAGCAGGCATCCTACCTAGATGAAATCGAGACCTTGCTAAATAACAAAAACATCCCTGCCTACTCCTTCAAAAAAGCAGGGGAGGAAGTGTCCAACTACAGCGATGCGGAGTTTTTGGAACTCCTAGCCCAAGCCCAGAAGCATTGCCAGCGTGGAGATGTGTTTCAGTTGGTGCTCTCTCGGCGATTTACCACAGCCTTCAAAGGGGATGAATTCAATGTATACCGCGCCCTTCGCTCGGTTAATCCCTCGCCCTACCTGTTCTATTTTGATTACGGATCCTTCAAGGTCTTTGGAAGTTCCCCCGAAGCTCAAATTGTGGTTAAAAACCGAAAAGCAACCCTATTTCCGATTGCAGGGACCTTCCGCCGCACCGGCAACGATGTGGAGGATGCAGCCCTTGCACGCAAGCTCTACGACGATCCTAAGGAAAATGCAGAGCACGTGATGCTCGTGGATTTGGCACGAAATGACCTCTCCCGTACTTCCGATCGGGTGGAAGTGGAGGTCTTCAAGGAAGTGCAATACTACTCCCATGTGATCCATTTGGTATCCAAAGTAACCGGTCAGCTACCCGAAGGAGCCAATCCTTTACAGTTGGTGGCGGATACCTTTCCCGCAGGAACTCTTTCCGGCGCACCTAAGTATCGAGCCATGGAACTGATTGACGAATTGGAAACTGTGCCCCGTCAATTCTATGGAGGCGCGATCGGGTACCTAGGGTTCAATGGGGACTTCAACCATGCCATTGTCATCCGCTCCTTTGTTTCGGAAAATAACCAGCTTCGGTTTCAAGCCGGTGCCGGCGTAGTTGCTAAAAGTGATGTCCACTCCGAATTGCAAGAAGTGGCAAATAAATTGGAAGCCTTGCGGGTGGCATTGAAGACGGCCGAACAGATTTAAGCGATGCGTCCATGAAAATCTTAGTCCTAGATAATTACGATTCCTTCACCTACAACCTGGTTTACCTGATCCGCCAACTGGGTTATGGGCAGCAATTGGACATCCGTCGAAACGATGCCTTTGCCCTCGGTGAGGTGGAGCATTTCGATAAAATACTCCTTTCTCCAGGACCTGGTATTCCTGAGGAAGCAGGGCTGATGCCTGCCCTATTGCAACGCTACGGGGCCACCAAGTCCATCCTAGGAATTTGCTTGGGCCATCAGGCCATTGCTGAGGCCTTCGGTGGAAAGTTACACAACCTAGCAGAAGTGCAGCATGGGGTAGCAGCCACCCTTACGGTAGTTCCCGATCGACTATTTGCCGGACTACCCAGCCAGTTTGCCGTAGGCCGGTACCATTCTTGGGTAGTAGATGAAGCTCATCTCCCCACTGAATTGGAGGTGATTGGCCGTACCCCTGACCAACAAATTATGGCAATTCGCCACAAGCACTATGACCTCCGAGGGCTTCAATTTCACCCCGAAAGTATCCTCACGGAACACGGATCCCAGTTGATCCAAAATTGGCTTCAATCCTAAATGATCTCAATCCACCGATGAAAGACATATTAAATCACCTCATTGCACACAAGACGCTCTCTCAACAGCAGGCGAAAGAAGTCTTGAAAAACTTGGCTACAGGGTCTTACCCAAGCAGCCAGGTGGCCGCCTTTATGACCGTATTCTTGATGCGCAGCATTACGGTGGAGGAACTGCGTGGCTTCCGGGAAGCGATGCTCGAACTCTGCGTACCGGTAGACCTTTCTGAATACGATGCCATGGACCTCTGCGGGACGGGTGGAGATGGCAAAGACACCTTCAATATCTCTACGCTTTCCTCCTTTATCGTCGCGGGAGCTGGACAGGCAGTGGCCAAACACGGCAATACGGGCGTGTCCTCCATTTGTGGTTCCTCCAACTTGCTGGCCCATTTTGGATACGAGTTTAGCGCAGATCCCGACCAGCTGCGACGCAGCTTGGATCAGGTAGGTCTTTGCTTCCTGCATGCCCCGCTTTTCCACCCCGCCATGAAAAGTGTGGCTCCCATCCGAAAGGAACTCGGAGTGAAGACTTTTTTCAACATGCTCGGACCCATGGTCAACCCAAGTTTTCCTCGCAAGCAACTGGTGGGCGTGTTTAGCTTGGAACTGGCTCGATTGTATGGCTACCTCTACCAAGAGACTGAGGGCCGATTTGCGATCTTGCATGCCCTAGATGGCTATGATGAAATATCGCTCACTGGACCCTTTAAAATGATTACCAATGGGGGTGAGAAACTTTACCACCCCCAAGGCATTGGCTTGGAGCAACTTTCTCCAGAGAGTATCATGGGAGGAACCTCCATTGCCGAATCTGCCCAAATCTTTGAAGATGTGCTTCGAGGCAAAGGTACCTCTGCTCAAAACCAAGTAGTGATTGCGAATGCAGCTGCTGCATTGGTAACGGCTCGTGAAGGGCTTGGCTTTGAAGAAGCGATTGACTTGGCCAAAGAAACCCTACTGACTGGTAAAGCCCTCCGGGTCTTTACTGGATTGATCCAACCCCAAACCTCAGTATCCTTTAACTAAGTTGCTCCGATGAATACGCTAGAAAAAATCATTGCCGATAAGTACCTGGAAGTGGAAGCAAGAAAGCAGCAACGTCCTGTAGCGATTTTGGAAAAAAGCAGCGCTTTTTCAAGAACACCACTTTCCTTAAAATCATTTCTACTCGACCCCACCAAGTCGGGGATCATCACTGAATTTAAGCGAAAATCTCCCTCCAAGGGGCTAATCAACGGCACTTCTTCGGTGGAGATGGTGACGAAGGGATACGAGCTGGCAGGTGCCTCGGCGCTATCGGTGTTAACAGACCAGGACTACTTCGGAGGCTTTACAGAAGATTTAGAGTTAGCGAGAAAGCAGGTGGCAATCCCGATCTTAAGAAAGGACTTTGTGGTGGATGAGTACCAAATCCTGGAAGCCAAAGCCATGGGAGCAGATTGTATTTTGCTGATTGCCGCTGCTTTATCCCCAGCAAAAGTCAACTCCTTGGCCACCTTTGCCCAAAGTCTGGGACTAGAGGTGCTGATGGAAGTGCATAATTTGGAGGAGCTGGAGCAGTCATTTTGTGAGCCCCTGGATGTAGTCGGTGTCAACAACCGAAATCTGAAAAATTTCGAAGTCTCTTTGGATACTTCCCTGGAGCTAGTGGATCGTATTCCTAACCAGGTGGTCAAAATTTCAGAAAGTGGAATTTCGGATCCAGCTACCTTGGTGGCTTTCCGAAAGGCAGGCTTCGATGGCTTTTTGATCGGGGAAAACTTTATGAAAACCTCCAGTCCAGAGCAGGCAGCTATGGACTTCATTCAAGAGTTTAGACGCTTGATGGGGGATCAAACTAGTGGATAAGCAGGGCATGGAAATTAAGGTGTGCGGCATGCGGGATCAAGCCAATTGTCTTCAATTGGTCCAAGAAGTCAATCCCGATTGGATGGGCTTGATATTTTATCCCAAATCCCCTCGACTGGTGCCTTCTGAAAGTGCCGATTGGTTGATTGACCTGCCTCTAAAAAAAGTGGGCGTTTTCGTAGGGGAGGACCAGTCGGAAATACGTCGCAAAGCCACCTTATTTGGCCTTTCGGCGCTGCAGCTGCATGGAGGGGAATCTGTGGAGGTGGTAAAGCAACTGAAGGAGGATACCGATTTACAAATTTGGAAAGTTTTTAGCGTTGGGGAGAAGCTAGACTGGAAGATGATGGAAGAATTTGTTCCCCATGTAGATCGATTTCTATTTGATACGGCTACTGCCAGCAGGGGAGGATCGGGAAAAACATTTGATTGGGGACTCTTGAAAGGGTATCCTTTTGAAAAAGGGTTTTTCCTCAGTGGAGGTTTGAGATTGGAGCATGCAGCTGAAATTTTAGGGTTGCGCAAGGACATTCCTCAGCTGCTGGGCGTGGATGTCAACTCTGGATTTGAAATTGCCCCAGGGCGAAAATACATTCCTGATTTGAAGGAGTTTAAACAAAAGTTGAACAGATAAGGTCTACCAATTGGAGACGAAAACTAGCGAGAAGATGATACAAGTTGACGAAAAAGGATTTTATGGAAGTTTTGGAGGTGCCTACATCCCCGAGATGTTGTATCCGAATGTGGAGGAGCTCCGAGAAAACTGGGAAGCAATTGTGGCAAGCCCGACCTATCAAGTAGAGTTTCAAAGTTTGCTCAAGGACTTTGTGGGAAGACCCACGCCACTCTATCTTGCAGCTCGACTTTCAGAAACATTTGGAGCCAAGATATACCTCAAGCGGGAAGACCTCTGCCATACCGGTGCCCACAAGGTCAACAACACCGTAGGGCAAATTATCCTAGCGAAGAAGCTAGGTAAAAAGCGCATCATTGCCGAAACCGGAGCGGGACAGCACGGAGTGGCTACGGCTACCGTCTGTGCGTTGATGGGCATGGATTGCACCATCTACATGGGAGAGTTGGACATCAAGCGTCAGCGTCCCAATGTGGAGCGCATGCGAATTCTTGGTGCCAAGGTTGTTCCTGCCGTGTCGGGCTCAAAAACTCTAAAAGATGCCACCAACGAGGCCATGCGTGCCTGGATCGCGGATCCAGTGGGTACGCATTACATCATCGGTTCGGTGGTGGGCCCACATCCTTATCCGGAGATGGTGGCACGATTTCAGTCCGTCATCTCGGAAGAGATCAAATGGCAGTTGAAGTCAAAAGAAGGTAGGGAAAACCCAGACCTCGTGATTGCTTGTGTAGGAGGGGGCTCCAATGCGGCAGGAGCATTTTATCATTATTACAATGAGTCTTCAGTGCGATTGATTGCTGTGGAGGCGGCGGGGCATGGGATTCATTCCGGCAAGTCTGCTGCCACCTCCGTGTTGGGTACTCCGGGAATTTTGCATGGTTCAAAAACCTTGTTGATGCAAACTGAAGATGGTCAGGTGATTGAGCCTCATTCCATCTCTGCAGGCCTGGATTATCCTGGGATAGGCCCAGTGCATGCTCATTTGCATGAAATTGGACGGGCAGAGTTTGTCGGGGTAGAGGATGAGGATGCGATGAAAGCAGGCATCCTGCTGAGCCGAACGGAGGGAATCATTCCTGCCATCGAAACAGCTCATGCCATTCATGCGCTAAATCAAATCTCATTTAATCCAAACGACCTCATCGTCATCAACCTTTCCGGAAGGGGAGATAAGGATTTGGAAACCTACATCCAATGGGGGAATTATTGAAAGGTGGCGTTCGGAAGAATTGCTACCCATCCCTTTTCAACTACGCCTTGATCTTATGAATCGAATAGACTATTTATTTCAAACCAAAAAAGAGCGGGTGCTCTCCATCTATGTGACAGCAGGGTTCCCGAGCCTAGAGGACACCTTGCCCGTAATGGAGGCTATCCAGGCAGCAGGAGCTGATATTATTGAAATAGGCTTGCCCTATTCAGATCCTATTGCGGATGGGCCCACCATTCAAGAGAGCAATACCATCGCCTTAGAGAATGGGATGAGCATCAAAAAACTATTTGCTCAACTGCTAGGCTTCCGTGCTAAAATCCATCTTCCCGTCGTGCTGATGGGGTACCTCAACCCAATCATCCAATATGGCGTGGAGGAGTTTTGCAAGAAATGCAAGGAGCTGGGGATTGATGGATTGATTCTTCCGGACCTGCCCATGAGTCATTACTTGGAGGAATACAAAGAGTTGTTTGAGCGCTATGGCTTATTCAATATTTTCTTGATTTCTCCTCAAACCTCTGAAAAGCGAATTCGAGAAGTAGATGAGCATTCCAATGGATTTATCTACATGGTCTCTTCCCATGCCATCACGGGCGCCAAGGCGGAGATTTCACCAGAGCAGGAGCAGTACTTTGAGCGGGTAGCTGGGATGAATCTTTCCAATCCACGCCTTATCGGATTTGGGATTTCGGATGCAGCTACTTTCCAACTCGCCTCCCGCTACAGTCAAGGAGCGATTATTGGATCCGCATTTATCAAGAACATTAAAAATTCAACTGACCTGAATCGGGACATCAATTCCTTCATTCAAGGAGTTATTGGTTAGTTCTTTCCTAGGAGAGCGCTTGGGTTTGAAATTTGGTTGTGCTGACTGAAATCCCTGCGTAACTTAGGTTCCGATAACTACAGAGGTTGCTGGCTTTTTCATCCTTTTTTGAAGGAAAAAGGGTAGGAAAAATTAAGTTGTGGATTTGTGCAACAGCCATAGCTTATCTAGAGTTAAAACTACTGAATAGGGAAGTTGGCTTTCGCCTTCCTTCTTATCCAACGAGAAGTACCGAGTGAATAAAACCCAAATACAATGATTGAAAAACCCAAAGAGTGGGTCTTTTCGGACCCGAGATTAAAGGTCATGCGTCAGGAATATGCCGCTTATACGGAAGAGGATTTCCAGGTTTGGAAAATTCTTTTTGAACGGCAAGTTCCTCAACTTCCTAAAGCAGCTTCAAAAGCTTATTTGGAAGGCATGAAAGCGGTAAATTTTACTGCTGATCGTATTGCAAATTTTGAGGAGCTAAACGAGATCCTCCGCCAGACCACAGGATGGCAAGTTCAGGTAGTACCAGGATTGATAGACGACGACTTGTTTTTCGGCTTGCTGAGCAACAAGCGTTTTCCATCTTCTACTTGGCTTCGAAAAATGGAGCAGCTAGACTATTTGGAAGAACCTGACATGTTTCACGATGCCTTTGCGCACCTTCCACTTCTAATCAATCAACCTTATGTTGATTTTCTAGAAAGGCTCAGTGCGATGGCATTGAAAAATATTCAGAACCCCTGGGCGATCCAATTGATCAGCCGAATTTATTGGTTTACCATTGAATTTGGATTGATTCGTGAGGAAGGTGAGCTCCGGGTGTATGGAGCTGGAATTCTGAGTTCCGCAGGGGAAACTACCTATGCGCTCTCGGATAAGCCCAGTCACTTTCCCTACGATGTACGTCAGATTATGATGACTTCGTATTGGAAAGACCACTTTCAAGACAAGTACTGGGTAATCGATAGTTACGAGCAGCTTTTTGAGTCCTTGCCAGAAATTGAGCAAGTGCTTGAAGAGCTGCTGGCAATAGAAAATAAAAATTAAACTTAATTAGGCAGGTTTGGGAGCAAACTGGATTGCAAACGGCCAGTTGCCAGTCCAGATTGATCCCACTTGCAAAAAGTCCATGAAAGTAGCTTTAATCAAGTACAATGCCGGTAACGTCCAATCTGTGTGCTATGCGCTAGAGCGACTAGGGGTGGAGGCTGAACTCACAGACGATCCTGAAAAAATCCGTGCTGCGGATCGGGTGATTTTCCCTGGCCAGGGTGAAGCCAGTTCTGCAATGGCCTACTTGAAAGAGCGAAATCTAGACCAAGTCATTCGAGAAGTGAAGCAACCTTTTTTGGGAGTTTGCTTGGGTTTACAGCTACTTTGCGCCCATTCGGAGGAAAACAATACCCCCTGTTTGGGTATCTTTCCCCAGCTTGTCAAACGTTTTGTGCCTAGTGCAGGCGGTCAAGAGAAAGTGCCTCATGTGGGTTGGAATTCCATTGAAAATCTGGTCGAAAATCCATTACTCAAAGACCTTCCCGACACCAAGTACCTGTATTATGTCCATAGCTTCTATGCGACTCTTGGGGAAGGAACCCTTGCCACTACCCATTACATTCAGGACTTTACGGCCATTCTCCATCGGGCCAACTATTGGGCGATTCAAGCCCACCCTGAGAAAAGCAGTACTTTAGGAGAAAAGCTCTTGGAGAATTTTCTAGCGCTCCCTTCAACTTAACTTAGTTTAAACAAGGAATTCAAGGTTGTAAATCCGTCCCTTAGCCCTAAAACCATGCATGTAATTCCCGCTATTGATTTGATTGGAGGCAAATGCGTTCGCCTTAGCCAAGGCGACTACCAGCGGAAAACCGAATACCACGATGATCCTTTGGAGATGGCCAAGCGCTTTGAAGGAGCTGGGCTGACTCGCCTTCATTTGGTGGATTTGGATGGGGCCAAGGCCAAAAAAATCGTGAATGGAGACGTGCTGAAGCGTATTTGTTCTGGGACTCGCTTGGCAGTGGATTTTGGGGGAGGCATTCAATCGCAGGAAGAAATCGAAAAAGCATTTGACCTAGGTGCCCGACAAGTGACTGGAGGAAGTATTGCGGTACGGAATCCAAGTTTAGTTGAGGCTTGGCTAGCGAAATTTGGTGCGGATCGGATTATTCTGGGTGCCGATGCCAAGGATAAAAAAATTGCTGTGGGAGGCTGGGAGGAAACCACTGCACTGGAATTGATTCCCTTTATTCAAGGGTATTTTAAAAAGGGCATTCGTGAAGTCATCTGTACCGATGTAGCAAAGGATGGATTGCTGCAAGGACCTTCTTTTGGCTTGTATGCAGAAATCTTGCAGGAGTTGCCTGATTTAAAGCTTATCGCCAGTGGAGGAGTATCTTGCTTGAAGGACCTGGAGGACTTGCAAAAACTAGGCGTCTATGGAACTATTGTAGGAAAAGCTTACTACGAGGGGAAGCTGAGTTTGGAGGACCTTGCCCAATTCCTTGAAAATTAACTTCACTACTACAACACTCCTTTCAACATCCATTAACTTACTTGTCTCTAAACTACCCATGCTAACCAAACGAATTATCCCTTGCCTCGACATCAAAGATGGCCGCACGGTCAAAGGGGTCAATTTTGTGGAGCTTCGAGATGCAGGAGACCCTGTGGCTTTGGCTAAGTTGTATTCTGAGCAGGGTGCGGATGAACTCGTGTTTCTGGACATTACCGCTACGGTGGACAAGCGAAAAACGCTAGTAGATTTGGTGACCCAGGTGGCCAAGGAAGTTCGAATACCATTTACGGTAGGTGGTGGCATCGCTTCTATTCAAGATGTCTATGCCTTATTGGCTGCTGGTGCAGATAAGATTTCCATCAACTCGGCAGCCGTGCAAAACCCTGAACTAATAGATCAGCTTGCAAAAGAATTTGGTTCGCAATGCGTCGTGGTAGCCATTGACTCCAGGCAAATCGATGGAGCAGATTGGGTGCATACGCATGGAGGAAGAAAAGTGACTGCTTTGCAAACTAAAGCTTGGGCGAAGGAATTGGCGGATCGGGGTGCTGGGGAGATTCTGCTCACCTCCATGGATCATGATGGCACGAAAGCTGGTTTTGCATTGGAGTTAACTGCTGCGATTTCAGGTGCATTGCCTATTCCAGTCATTGCTTCAGGGGGTGCGGGAAGCATGATCCATTTTAAAGAAGTATTTACCTCTGGAAAAGCGGACGCAGCACTTGCAGCAAGCATTTTTCACTTCAAGGAAATTGAAATTCCTGAATTGAAAACGTATTTAAGTGATGAAGGCGTAGTAGTACGGAAATAAGATAGGAAAGGGAAATATGGTAGAAATACAATGGAAATACACTTCGCTTCGCTCCGTGAAACAGTATAGATCGACGTTTGGGATGACCTATTTCACCGAGCTTGCTCGGTCTATTTCTACCTTATTTCCATTGTATTTCTTTCATTCAGTTAACAAAATTTGAAAATGAATATTGATTTTAAAAAGATGGAGGGTCTCATTCCTGTAGTGGTACAGGATTCGTTTACCGGAAAGGTATTGATGTTGGGCTACATGAATGAAGCCGCATTGGCCCAAACGGAAGCATCTGGCAGAGTTACCTTTTTCTCGCGCAGCAAAAACAGGTTGTGGACCAAAGGAGAGACTTCAGGCAACTTTTTGGAACTGGTCAGTATTCAGGAAGATTGTGATGGGGATGCGATCTTAGTCAAAGCCAAGCCACTCGGACCAGTTTGCCATACGGGAGCAGATACTTGTTTTGATGAAGTCAACCAGAGCTCTCAAACTGCATTTATCGACCAACTTCGTGGGATTATTAAAGAGCGAAAAGAAAATCCAAGTTCAGCATCCTACACCGCCAGTCTCTTTGCAAAAGGAATCAATAAGCTGGCTCAAAAAGTAGGGGAGGAAGCAGTGGAGTTGGTGATTGAGGCCAAGGATGATAACAAAGAGTTGTTTCTAGGAGAGGCGGCAGATTTGCTATTCCACTACCTGGTGCTTCTGGAGGCTAAAGGCTATGAATTGGACGAGGTAGTTGAGGTGCTCAAGCAGCGGCATAAAACCGAATAGGTTGAGAAAAAATCTTGAAAAGATGCAATAAAACCAGTAATTCAAAGAATTCGTAAGTTACTGGTAAGATTTTTGATAATTACATTTTTAATTTACTAGGTTCTCCAATCTCAGTCTGGAACATAGTTTTTTATGTACTTGATCGCTGCTGCCAATTGAGGGTCCTTCGTATTTCCCCAATTTAACCGGGGATTATCGGCAGCGGAAACGTAGGCATACCCGGCTTTTTTAGTAGGGGTAGTAGGAAAGCTTTTTGGAAAGCCATCCCAGTATTCAGTAATTCCAGTGGAGTTTGTTAAGATGTACTTAACTGCCAATAATTCGACATTAAATTTTGAAAAATTTGAATTGCCAGTAGTCCCGATTCGATCTAAACCCACAGGCATTCCAGCAGTGCTTTCACCGATTTGCACCACTTTCAGATAGGGTTCCATGACGTTCATAATGAATTCTGCAGGACCTTTTGTCTGTTTGCTCGTCAAGATAATTACCTTGTTAAATGTTAGGCTACCCGCTTTGCCAAAGGGAACTGATCGATCATACTTAGTCTGTTTGGAGTTATTTTTTAAGGAATACATCAATTTACCATTATGTTCAGCAGGTACGATGTAATTACAAAGCCTTTCTACTACCTCTACTTCACCTCCATAACTGTATCGGAGATCGATAATTAGCTCTTGAATACCTTGGTTTTGAAAATCCTCCATACTTTTCTGGACTTCAGCACTACGTTTTGGAAGCAAACCTTCGGTAGCAATAAAATTTTGGAAAGCCCAATAGCCTACTTTGACCTTTTTATCTTTCTCTTTGCCTGTGGAGTCTACGGTGAATACTTGTTGATGTAAGACTGGATTAACTTTATATTCGGCGCTCACAATACTTTTGGAAACAAATTCATTCTCTGCCACTTGGAAGTTGATATTGAATGTAGTCCCAAAACTTAAATTGGCAGTGGCTAATTTCAGGTCGTAATTCTCTGGGATAAGAGTTTTATTGATTTTAAGGATTTCCCACCCTCTTTTCACACCAGCTAGGTCGGCTGGAGAACCTTTAATCACATAAGCTACATACAGTTTTTTCCGCTCGTCATGAGCAACGTTGATTCCTGAATTAGTCGCCTTTCCTTGAATAATTAGGGATTCAAATATAGAATTGGGGTAGAGTTCTGAAAACTCATCATTTGGCTTGAACTTAAGTGCATTTAGAACTTCTGTAGCAGTTTTAAATTTAGTCGGATCAAAGGTCAAAGGAATGGAATTATTCCAAAAATAAGTTTCTTGCATCACGTCTAAAATGGCTCTTTTGAGCGTGTCATTTGTTAGCGCTTCCTCATATTTTTTCAATTCCGCAAGATCAGCCTCTGAAAGCTCAGCACCTGCAGGGACCTCGTTTGGACCACAGGCTATTACGCCAAGCCAGAGTACTGCCCAAAGCCAAATTAAATTTTTCATCGGTACTATTTTTAGAATTGTTTGCTAATCCCCAATTTTGTAGAATAATCATAAACCGTAAACCTAATTTCCGATAACTACAAGTTCAAATCGGAATTCATGGTGTAGTTTTATTCCCAATAAACTTACAAAACTTTTTAATC
This sequence comes from Cyclobacteriaceae bacterium, assembly GCA_947458795.1. GTDB lineage: Bacteria > Bacteroidota > Bacteroidia > Cytophagales > Cyclobacteriaceae > Algoriphagus. The sequence goes on from CANHCD010000015.1 coordinate 13,782, forward strand.
AACCTGTAATTTTAGTTTTTATGATTATAAGCCGAAGTCAAAATAAGTGTTAGGTTCTACTTAGGAAATAAAAAAAGAGCGCTGCATTCGCAGCGCTCTTTTTTTGATTAAAATCGTTCTGTTTAGAATACTGGAAACTCTTGTTGCAAGCCTTTGAAGGCATCGATAAGCTCCCAGCTTGGCTTATAATAGGTGTCCATGGTTCGGTTACCAACGGTGCCAGTACGGATGTACTGAATAGCCGCAGCCAAACGAAGGTCTTTCACATCTCCCCAAGCAAACTGAGGACTATCTCCCACCTTAAAGTTGGCAGGAAACCCATCGAAATATTCTGCTTTTCCAACTGAGTTTGCAATAGCGAAGGTAATCGGTACTACTTCCACATTATTGGTTTGTAGGATGCGGTTGTAGCTAGAAAGTGGGAAAGAACCTACTGGCTTGCCAAAGGTATTGTCACCGATAAGCACTACTTGCATGTAAGGATCTAGGGCATTAATAATTAACTCGGATGCTGAGGCTGAGCTCCCCGAGGTAATGAAAATCACCCGACTCAAGCTGATGGTTCCAATTTTGCTGAAATTCCGAGAGGTATTTTGAGCGGTTTTCATGGCATTCAACTTATTGGTATACATCAGCTTATTATTATTTGCAGTCTGAATCAGGTAATTGCAAATCTGTTCGGCCACGGCCACGGAGCCACCACCATTGTAGCGTAGGTCGATTACAAGCTCTTGGACGCCTTGATTTTGAAAGAATTCCATGCTGGTTTGTACTTCAGCACTTCGAGTGGGACTCAAGCCTGCAGTTGCTTTGAAACTTTGGTAAGCCCAATACCCTACCTTTTTGGCATCCACTTGAATTACGCGTTGATCCAAAACAGAATTGGATTGGTACTCTGCTTTCGTATTGCTTCGCGTAGTTATGGTGCCGTCAGGAAGTTTGAAGGTGAAGGAATTGACGATGCCTGGGTCTGATCCTCCTAGTTTAAAGTCATATCCTCCAGTTACTTTGTATTCAGCGATGGGTTTGCCATTAATCTGGGTGATTTCCCAGCCTCTTTTCCAGCCATCTTTTCCAGCAGGAGATTCGGCAAATACAAAGGATACATAGAGTTTTTCATCAGCGGTAAAGGCAAATCCAAATCCATGTCCTGCATTTTTGCCTACAAAGGCATTGTTGAACGCTTCCTGTGTTGTCAAATAAGAGAATCGATCGATCGGTTTGTATATGATGCCATCCAACAGCGCTTCATTTGAGGCATATTTAGTCAAGTCAACGGTCACAGGCAGTTGCCCGTTCCAAAAATACCATTCACGCATGACGTCCACGATGGCGTTTTTCACCTCGTCAACTACCGGCGTTGTTGGTTCTACCTGATCTTCTTTGGGTTCACAAGACCCTAGGAGGGCTATCCATAACCAAGCACTTATCCAAATCAATCTTTTCATGGGAGGAGTAGTCTAATTTTTTATTCTAAACGTAAAATTTCAATTCTTGTTTTATAGTTGAATGTCATACACTTTCACAGTCTTCCAGAAAGATGAATATTTGGCAATAAATTCCAAATGAAGCGGATCCTTCTGGTATGCGGCTTGGCCTTCCAATGAATCAAAAAAGAGGGTGCAGGACACATGAAAGCTGTGATCTACCACTTCTCTTTTCTCCGTAGGAGCAGGGATACCCTTGTAAAACTG
>CANHCD010000016.1 GCA_947458795.1 Cyclobacteriaceae bacterium
GGTCAATTACCTCCCTTGAGCCCCAATCAGATGCAAGAGGCTTCCCGCATTTACGAGCAGCACATCAAAGCACAGGTACACGGGCAGTGGTAAGCACAAAAAAAATGTCTCCAAAAATTCTTGGAGACATTTTATAAGTTGAGTCGGAAGGATTAATCTTCCTTCTTCGCCATTCTTGTTCTTTCGTTTTCGTCCAAGTAGATTTTTCGCATACGGATGGACTTAGGAGTGATCTCCAAGTACTCATCTTTTTGGATGTATTCCATGGATTCTTCTAAGGAGAAGCGTTTTGCTGGAGTGATTCTCACGTTGTCATCCGAGCCAGAAGCACGCATGTTGGTGAGTTTCTTACCTTTCTGTATGTTGACTACGATGTCATTGTCTCGGGAGTGTTCTCCGATTACTTGTCCAGTATACAATTCATCACCTGGATCAACGAAAAATACCCCGCGATCCTGAAGTTTGTCAATGGCATAAGCGGTACATGGACCACCTTCCATAGAGATGAGCGAACCGTTGATTCTACCAGGGATTGGACCTTTGAACGGTTCGTAATCTGTAAAACGGTGGTTCATGATGGCCTCACCCTGGGTAGCAGTAAGGACGTTGTTTCGAAGACCAATTAGACCTCTTGAAGGGATTTTAAATTCAAGGTGCTGCAAGTCGCCTTTAGGTTCCATGATCAGCAATTCTCCTTTACGCTGGGTAGCCAATTCAATCACTTTACCGGCTGTTTCCTGAGGCACGTCCACCACGAGGGTTTCAATAGGCTCGCATTTCATTCCGTCAATATCCTTGAAGATTACCTGAGGCTGTCCTACTTGAAGTTCGTAACCTTCTCTTCTCATGGTTTCGATCAATATCGACAAGTGAAGGATGCCTCGGCCATAGACCAAGAAACGGTCTTCAGAGTCTGTGGGCTCCACTCGAAGTGCTAAGTTTTTCTCGATTTCCTTCATCAAACGATCTCTCAAGTGGCGAGAGGTGACAAATTTGCCTTCCTTGCCAAAAAATGGAGAGTTGTTGATGGTGAAGAGCATGTTCATCGTCGGCTCGTCGATAGAAATACGTGCCAAAGCCTCTGGATTTTCCACGTCTGTAATAGTATCTCCGATTTCAAAATCATCGATACCGGTTACTGCACAGATATCACCAGCTGTAACGGTCTGAACTTTGAATTTACCAAGACCTTCAAAGGTATGAAGTTCTTTGACACGCATCTTTTTGATGGAGCCGTCCGCTGTACAAAGTGCAATCTGCTGATTTTCAGAGATACTTCCTCTAGCGATACGTCCGATGGCAATACGTCCCACAAAGTTGGAGTAATCCAAGGAAGTGATTTGCATCTGCAAGGTGCCTTCTTCAATTTTTGGCTCTGGGATGTGATCAATAATCGCGTCCAAAAGAGGTACGATGGAATCGGTTGGGTTTTTCCAGTCAGGACCCATCCAGTTTTGTTTTGCTGATCCGTAAAGCGTTTGGAATTCCAACTGCTCTTCCGTCGCATCGAGGTTGAACATCAGTTCAAATACAGCCTCATACACCTCGTCTGGTCGACAATTTTCTTTGTCCACTTTGTTGACCACTACTATAGGCGTAAGGCCAAGTGCCAAAGCTTTGCCCAAGACAAAGCGGGTTTGTGGCATAGGACCTTCAAAGGCATCTACGAGTAGAATTACTCCATCTGCCATTTTGAGTACGCGCTCTACTTCTCCTCCAAAGTCGGCGTGACCAGGCGTGTCAATGATGTTGATTTTATGTTCTTTGTAGCGTACCGAAACATTCTTGGAAAGAATGGTAATGCCGCGCTCTCGCTCTAGATCGTTGTTGTCGAGAATAAGGTCACCAAACTGTTGGTTTTCTCTGAATATTTTTGAGAGGTGGATAATCTTATCCACGAGGGTAGTTTTACCGTGGTCAACGTGAGCGATGATCGCGATATTCCGAATTTTCTGCATGATTTACCTAATTGAAGCCGCAAAAGTACGAATATTATTTGGGAATTAGGTTACTGTTGTGTGAAGTTTAAAGGAGATTCACCATTCAGTTAAACTTTTGCCTTCTTATCACTTAAAACCACACGAAAGTCTATAATTAGTTGATTCTTAAAGAAATGTAAATTACCTTAAAATGACATCAACTAATTTAATTTCCTGCTATCCCTTGGTAAAGCATTTTCTCAATTTAGCGCAAACTCCTTACTTTCCAACTAGGGTATGGAGGGCTGCTTTGGGAAAGTTTTCTACAGGGAAATGATTTTGCTTTTTCCATCCATATAAAAAGTACTCACAATTCTGATTCAATTAAATAGAAATCAATACATTAACAAATGTAGGCTTAAGAAGCTTTAAACCTTCATTATTCAACAATTCAAACCTAAAATCAATAACCCATGGTAACCTATAATTTAAAAATCCGTCTACTGGCGTTCTCTCTAAGTATGTTCTTAGGTTGTGCTACGCTGCTAGCGCAACAGATTTCCAAAGAGGAGATGATATTTCTAACCCAGCAATGGAAAGGAGAGCGATTTGCAGATGGCAGACCCAAGGTTTCTGATGACCTACTGACTAGGATGCGCCTAGTTACGCACGATGAAGCATGGGCTGTCATGAAAAATGCGGGTTACCTCTATCAATATACCGACGGGTGGGAAGTGATCAATCCAGATAGTATTTTGATTGGAAGGGCAGTTACTGCAACTTTTATCCCTGGTCGTCCAGATATCCATGATGCGATTGATGACCGTGGTAAAAAAGCAGGTAAGCGGGGCCAAAACTCCTGGCCAGTAGATCTTTTAGTTCCCAAAGATGTCTATGTCGCTGACCAGTTTGGGATCCAAATCAATGGTCCTACTATTGGAGACAATGTTGGAAATGCCATTTTTGCCAAAACAGGTAACGGCATTGTCTATCATGGTGCCATCCGGGATATTGCTGGTTTGAAGGAAATGGGAGGCTTCACTTCTTATTTTAGTTCCTATCATCCTTCCCATCACAACCAACCAGGAAACATCAATACCATGTTGGTTGGAATCAATCAGCCCACTCGGATCAAACAGGCAACCGTGATGGCGGGAGATGTGGTCTTGGGAAGAGATGGGGGAGTTTCCTTTATCCCTGCACACTTGGCAGAAAAGGTAGTTGTAACCTCTGAAATCGTCAGACTGCGAGACATGTTTGGTCATGAGCGATTGAGAGAGGGGAAATATACGGCAGGTCAAATAGATACAAGATGGTCGGATGATATCGAACGCGATTTTTCGCAATGGCTAAATGCACACATTGATGAACTTCCAGTTCCAAAGTCACAAATTCAGGAACTCCTTAAAAATCGTACTTGGTAAAATCAACCAAAAATAGAAATGGATAAATTAAAAGAAAGTAGAAGAGCCTTTTTTGCGAAAGGACTTGGATTGGCTGGAGTTGGCTTTTTCAGCACCTTCGGTCAAGGCCTTGAGGCTGCAGTGGAAAGAACTCCCTCCGCTTCAAATCCCTCCGATTTGAAAATAACGGATGTAAAATGTGGATATGTCCGAGGTGCTGTATATGTGAAAGTGTATACCAACCAGGATGTTTGGGGTTGTGGAGAAGCCGTAGACGCGATTCAGGGTACTTACCACCTAGTCAAAAGGCTTGGAGAGCAAATTAAAGGGCAAAGCCCGCTCAACCCAAATAGAATAGCAGAGCAACTTAGAAAAGCAGCTTTTTTTGGGGGAGCGCAAAGCGGGGTGTTTATTGCCGTGCTTACAGCTATAGAGACAGCACTTTGGGATTTAACAGGGAAAGTTTTTGGAGTGCCTGTTTACCAATTATTGGGAGGTAAGTTCAGGGATAAAATCCGAGTTTATTGCGATACGGCCCTTTATACATCAACCAATCCGACACCCGCTGATTATGCGCTGGCTGCTCGAAATGCTGTTAGCCGAGGCTACAATGCAGTCAAATTTGATGTCGATGATGCGCGCGATCCAAATAAATACGACCGCTTCAATTGGACCGCTAATCCAATGGAAATTGATCGCATGTACAATGCCATTGCGGCAGTACGCCAGGAGGTAGGGCCAAATGTAGATATCTGCGTAGATATGCATGGACGATACGATGCCGTCACGGGTTTGAAAATGGCTAAAATGTATGAGGATTTAAATCTCATGTGGCTAGAAGAGCCTGTTCCTGCAGATAATATCGAAGTGTATAAGAAAATATCCCAGGAGACTTCCACCCCGATCTGTACAGGTGAGAATGTATACCTCGCCTATGGCTTTACAAGGCTACTCTCTGAAAATGCAGTCGATATCATCATGCCAGACGTTCAAAAAGCAGGTGGATTGGGAGAAGCTCAACGTATAGCCAATCTAGCCAACCTGTATTACGTGCCTTTTTCTCCACATATGGTTGCCTCATTTCTTGGTGCCATGGCAGCCTGTCATGTATGTGCTTCAGTACCTAATTTCCAAATTATGGAATGGCAAATCTACATGGATACAGATCAGCTTTGGCAGGATATCGTGACCTATGATGGTCCTCGAACTCAAAACAGTTTCATCACCCTATCTGAAAAGCCAGGGATCGGTGTGGAAATCAATGAGGAAGGAATGAAAAAATATGCCGTTAAAGGCGTTCCATTTTTTGAATAATCAAAACCCAATCTACTATGTCTAACTATTTAAAAATCAATTTCAAACGCATTTGCTTTCTAATCCTTGGTTTTGGGATGCTTTCCACTGTGGGAATTGCACAGCATGTAGGTGCTACGCCGGAGCAAATCCGGTTACTGACCTCAGAATGGACTGGTGAGCGATTCCCAGATGGAAGACCTAAAGTTTCTGATCAAATTTTGGAGCGCCTCAAGAGTATCTCGATTGAAGAAGCTTGGGGCGTACTTCGGAATAAAGGCTACAACAATCAATACGAAGGAGATTGGCAAATTATCTGGCCCGATTCAGTAATGACTGGAAGGGTAGTTACTGCTCAATACATGCCTCTGAGACCTGATTTTGATAAATTTATCAAAACTACAGGAGTAGAAAAAGAAGGCAGATCTCCCAAAGGAGGGACAAATTCCTGGCCGATTGATGTGCTGACCAATGGCGATGTTTATGTAGCGGATAGCTATGGTAAAATGGCTGATGGAACCTTGATTGGCGATAACTTGGGCAATTCAATCTACACCAGATCAAAGCGAGGAGTTATATTTTACGGATCGGTTAGGGACCAAGAAGGCCTTTCTGAAATCCAAGGCTTTAATGCCTGGATGAAAGGGCAAGATCCATCCTATATCCGAGAAATGATGCTAACCTCTATCAATGCACCTATCCGAATTGGCCGTGCTACGGTCCTTCCAGGAGATGTAGTATTGGCTAAAAAGTATGGTATCATTTTTATTCCAGCTCACCTGGTGGAGGATTTGGTCATTACTTCAGAGGTTACTGGCCTTCGTGATCAATTTGGTCATCAGAGACTTAAAGAAAAAAAATACCTCGCGGGACAGATTGATTCAGAATGGACTGAGGACATCAAAAAAGATTTTCTCAACTGGTTAGCTAACTATCCAGGTAAACTTCCGATGACTAAGGCCGAACTTGATGATTACTTTAAAGAAAGAAATTGGTAAAGCTTATTTAATCAACTAACAAAACCCATGAAAAGCACCTTACAAAAACTAATCTCTGAACATAAAGGAGCGGAGAGAGGGTACGCCCAGCAGCGGCAGGCAGAAATTGACAATCCGTTAACAGGATCCAATCGAAGAGATTTTTTGAAGAAAACAGCACTGGGAGGTTTTAGCCTCGCTGCTTTGACTGGACTTGGTATTGAAGATACGCTTGCTGAAACTACCCGATCTGTACAAAGAGCTTCTGCTCCATCGGATCTCAAAATTACCGATCTGAGGTATGCCCATACAGCTGTAATGGGTGGTACAGCCATTTTGCGCATTGACACCAACCAGGGAATTGTGGGATGGGGAGAAGTGAGAGATGGTGCTGATCCTCGGTATGCTTTGATGCTGAAAAGCAGAATTCTTGGTGAAAATCCATGCAACGTGGAGAAAATCTTCAAAATTATCCGTCAGTTTGGAGGGCAATCCAGACAAGCTGGTGGAGTTTGTGGCGTAGAAATGGCGCTTTGGGATCTTTGCGGAAAGGCTTACAACGTTCCTGCTTGGCAGCTCCTTGGTGGACGTTACCGTGACTCGGTTCGTCTCTATGCAGATACTCCAGAAGGAAAAGATCCTGCGGAGCAAAAAGAAAGAATCCGATACCGCATTCAAGATCAAGGATATACTTGGCTGAAAATGGACGTTTCTATTGGTGAAATCATGGATATTCCGGGCTGTATCGTGAATCCCGAAATTTTGAAAGAAAATCGTTCTCAGTGGTCAGGTGGGTACATGTCCTATGCCTACACTGCACATCCATTTACAGGAATCCAGATCACCGAAAAAGGGCTTGATGAACTTGCCAAAATTGTCCACACTATCCGAGAAATGGTGGGTTATGATATTCCAATGTCCACCGATCATTATGGGCATTTTGATTTGAATAACTGTATTCGCTTGGGGAAAGCCTTGGATCCCTATCGATTGGCATGGTTAGAGGACATGGTGCCTTGGCAAATGACTCAGCAGCACAAAACCATCACCCAGGCCTTGGAAACGCCAACTACCACAGGAGAAGATATTTACCTCCTCAATTATTTCAAGCCCTTGATTGATGAGCACGCGGTAGACATCATCCATCCTGACCTAGCTTCGTCGGGAGGTCTTTTGGAAACCAAAAGAATCGGCGATTATGCAGAGGAAAAAGGCATTTCCATGGCCATGCACCAGGCTGGTACGCCTGTATCCTTTATGGCAAGTGTTCATTGTGCTGCAGCAACTCAAAATTTCCTTTCCCTTGAGCACCATTCCGTGGATGTTCCTTGGTGGGAATCCATGTTTACCAAGGTAGATGGGGTGAAAATGATTGATAAAGGGTATGCACCGGTACCTTTGACAGCCCCGGGATTAGGAATTGAAATCAATGAGGAAGTGGTGAAAGCCCATTTGCATAAGTCAGATTCGAGCTATTTCGCTCCTACCGACCAGTGGAACGAAAAGAGATCCCACGATAGAACCTACAGCTAATTAAAGTTCTTAATCTCCCCACCAAATTTTAGGAGGGGAGATTTCTTATTTTTAGTTTCATTTCGCTTAACAACCCATACTGCCTTGAAATCTAACTCACCCATCTTCCTATACCTAGCTATTGCACTCTTGCTTGGCTTGATTTACACTATTCCAGCTGGCTTTCAGGTAGGAACAGGCTTAATTGCTGTTGGCTTCTTTCTTTTTCTCGGCCTTTATTTTCGTGCAAATGAGCATCTGAAAGGCTTTTCTTTTTCGGTTGTCATATTCGCAGTCGTAGCCTTGGCGATGTTTTTTCCACTGTATTTCCAGGAAATCAACGGCTTTAAGCTTACTCAATTGATTAATCCGCTGATTCAAATGATCATGTTTGGGATGGGGGCTACACTTAGCTGGAAGGATTTTGCGGCAGTTGCCCAAAGCCCCAAATCAGTCGCTATTGGGGTTTCGGCACAATTTGCCATCATGCCTTTGGTTGGGTTTGGATTAGCCAAACTTAGTGGACTTGAGCCTGAAGTTGCCGCTGGGATTATATTGGTTGGCTGTGCTCCTGGAGGAACTGCCTCCAATGTGATCGCTTTCTTAGCCCGTGCCAATGTGGCTTTATCAGTGACACTTACTACCATTTCAACCCTTCTTGCCCCCTTTTTAATGCCTGTCTTGATGAAATTACTGGCAGGACAATTCATTGAGATTGACCTTCTCAAAATGATGTGGGATATTTTTAAAATCATCTTGTTGCCAGTAGGAGCTGGTTTACTCGTACATCAGCTGCTTGGTAAAAATTCGGGATGGATTGAAAAACTTCTTCCACTAGTTTCCATGCTCGGTATTGCATTGATTATTTTGGTGATTACTGCAGCAGGAAGAGATAGCCTTTTGGCGATGGGGCCAATTTTAATTTTGATTGTATTTCTACATAATGTGATGGGATATAGTTTAGGCTATGCATTAGCCCGATTGTTGGGTCTCGGTGAACAGGATGCTCGCACTATTTCCATTGAGGTTGGGATGCAAAATGCCGGATTAGCTTCAGGACTTTCTAATATTATGGGAAAAATTACGACGCTAGGCTTAGCTCCAGCAGTGTTTGGACCCATGCAGAATATTACTGGATCAGTTCTGGCGGCCTTTTGGGGCCGAAGAAAAAAAGGGGTTGAACCTAGTTGAAATAGGACTTAAAAATTCCATTCCATAGGATGTAGCCAGCTTCATTTAAATGAAGCTGGTCTTTAATGTAGAGTTCGGGTCTGGCATTTCCATCTGAATCGGTCAAGGCTGCCCAAGTATCAATAAAGCTTACTCCCTCTTTACGTTGACTGTATTTTTCCAATTGCTGGTTGAAAGACTGGTAAAGGTCTTTCTTTGCCCAGCGAGATGGGCTGGGTTTAGCGCCAATGAGGTAAATTTTTGCATTGGGTACAGCTAGTTGAATCCGTGTGACAATTCGATCCAAACTAGCCAAGATTTCTTCGGGAGCTACATCTGCCCAGAGGTCGTTGTCTCCTTCATAAATAAATACTCGCTTGGGATCAAATTTTAGAACTAATGGAAAAAGGTAGCGCTCCAGGTCCGCAGCCTTTGAACCTCCAAAACCGGTATTGAGGATTACTTCTCTTCCACTGATCTCTGTAAGGCTTCGCCACATTCGAATGGTGGAACTGCCAGTGACTACAGTTGTTCCAGGGTCCCAACCTAGGCTGTCTACCTGCGCACTTAGCCTTCGCACCTCTTGTTCAAAGGGGTGTTGTTGGGCAAAGCTTGTGCTCAAGAAGCTTAGAAAAACTAGAACTAGAAAAATGAATTTTTTCATCAATCAAACCTACTAAAAATTAGTGAGTCAAAATCGATCATTTTTTTGAACGATACTGAACATTTTTCAGGCTTGTGTCCGTTTAATGCTAGTGTGGACAAAACCGGTTTTCTGCCATTTTTCTTGATTAAGGCTTGTTTGCAAATGAATTCGCCCAAAATCCATTCCATGTAAATTTTTGGTCGCGTTTTCGCTTCATTCAAAAAAGACTTCTAAAACTATCCAATTCATGCAGGTACTTACTCGATTTTTCTGGTTTTGCAGTGGTGCAAATTTCTCCATCCTCCAGAAAGTACCCACCGAGTCCAATAAATACCTTGGAATCGGTGCAACGGTGTTTTTTACTGGGGTGTTTGCGGCTCTGGCTGGATTTTATGCACTTTACACCGTTTTTCAATCCTGGGGAATCGCGCTGATTTTTGCCTTGCTCTGGGGAGCGATGATCTTCAATTTGGATCGATTTATCGTTTCCAGCATGCGCAAAAAGGAGCAAGGCTGGTCGGAGTGGAAGCTAGCCCTTCCTAGATTGGTCTTGGCCCTGCTTCTTGCGTTCGTGATTTCAAAACCCTTGGAGTTGAAACTATTTGAGCGGGAGATCAATCGCAAGTTGGATGAGCAGAAGATCGCTTTTATCAAGCAATCCAAGGATAGCTTGGCCAAGGGATTTCCTGAAATCCAAGCCTTGGAAGGAGAGAAGGAAGGACTAAAAGAAGAAGAAAAACAGGCCCGGGGTTACCGGGACAAGTTGCAGGAGGAGTACGATGCAGAGCGATTTGGAGAAAAAACAGCCAGTACGAGCGGGAAGGTCGGATTGGGAACGAATGCCAAGAAAAAGGAGCAGCAGTTGGATGCGGCTCAAGAGGACTTGAATGCGCTTTCTATCCGAAATGAGGCGCGAATCCAGGAATTGGATGTCCAAATCGAAGGGTTCCGAGCCAAGCGGGAAGCGGAGTTTGAGAAGCAGGTGCCCGGCATCAATGGTTTCGATGGATTTGCAGCTCGAATGGACGGATTGGCCAAGCTTACTGAGGAAAGTGAGGCCATGGCTACTGCAGAACTGTTTTTGGTGTTGCTCTTTATAGCGATTGAAACTGCCCCAATTTTTATCAAGTTAATTTCTTCCCGTGGACCCTACGACGAGTTGTTGGAGCTACATGAAGATCAGGTTAAACTGTACAAGCAGGAAAAATGGAAGCGCTCGAGTGGGGAGTCAGAAGCTCGCCTCAGCTACTTCAAATCTACCCACTTTTATGCATCGGAATTGGCTGCTGCTTCCACCAATGCGGAAAACGAGCAGAAATCTGAATTGGGTAAAAAAAAGGGCTATTGGAAAGATGGAGAATCGCTAGCCTGTTAAATTTGATTACCCGCTTTTTCACCACTAACCAGAGAAAAAAAGGTTTGAGGTTCAATTAGGTGAGCTGTGGACCGTTGATCGTCAGCCTTTTACATTTTTAAATCACATAAAAAACTGTTCCAACACATCTCCTACAAAGTAGGCCACTACTGCCGCCAAAAGCCCTAAGAGTACGGTTTCTGATATTCCTCTAAGGGCAGAGGTTTGGTTGACAGCACTCTTGAGCCATCCCACTAAAAAGAAGGCGAGGCCAGTGAGTAAACTAGTCCAGAAAAAGAGGTTGATCGGGGTAGGAAAGAAAAAGTTCCAGAGGTACACCGTAAGGGGAATAAGTCCTACAAGTAGAAAGGAAGCAAAGGTGGCTGTTCCAATCTTTAAAGGGCTTTTGTGGTCACGCATCATGCCTAACTCATCCTTCATCATCTCGTCTACCCAGAGTTTCTTGTCTGCGCAGATGTGGTCCACTACCTGTTGCAGCAGTTCTCCTTTAAAACCCTTGGCAGCATAGATCTCTTCGATCTCGGCACGTTCGATCTCTGGGAGATTTTCAATTTCCCAGTATTCAATCTTTTCGTGTTTGTCGTAGGTGTCGCGCTCACTTTTGGCGGCTAGGTAGGCGCCTACGGACATGGAAAATCCATCTGCAAGCAGGTTGGCAAAGCCTAAGATTAGGAGGATTCCTGTGTCCAAATTGGCTCCAAATCCCCCCGCCACGACGGCAAAGGTGGTCACGGCCCCATCGATTCCTCCATATACAAACTCTTTGAGGTAATCTTGGAGTTTGCCGAATTTAGAATTTTCGAGGTGGATTTCTGATTCCATGGGGGTTTTGCGCGGGTTTAAAACTAAAAATAGAAATTAAATCCAATAGTTTATTTCTTAACGGATGATTTGCCTTCCTTCCTCAGCTTTTCAATTGCCATAAAGGATAGATTGCCACGTTAACTTTTTGCTAGATCCAAAAGTGATTGAAATTTTATTTGGAAAATCTTTTCTGAAATTTTGATAAATACAATCGATTGCATAGGTTTAGAAAACTTTAACGCAAAGAATTAGTGCTCAACCCAGCATTTTGCAGAAGTTTATATGGTTTTAATCCATTAACAATAACCCTAAAACAGGAGTCAGTTTTCAAGAACTGGCTCCTTTTTTTATTAAAAAAATCTTTACAATTCATAAAAATTGTAAAAGGTGGTTTAAAAACGGCTCGATTTTTATGAAATAAATGTAAAAAGTCATGATTTAGGTTTTTTCTATTTTTTAAAACTCAGTTTCAGAAGATTTGGATTTGGGTGAAAAAAAGAAAAAAACCTTCACGAAAATTTCGTGAAGGCTTTCGAGTCAAATCAACCAGATAACCGACTTTAAGTAGTTGGAATCTTCTTTTTCGCTAGGTAAAAGCCCAATCTTTGGGACTCCTCTTCAACAGGAGTTGATTTTTTATACCCATTCGCATCAAGATTTTCTCCAAAAAGAAGCCTCACCTTTTCATTCCCTGTGTCTTTCTAGACGCTAGAGTTCCTTTTTCCAGGGATGAGGTTAGGATAGTTAATGAGTTAATAAAAACAACTAATTAAATAAATAATAAAAAAAATAGTAAAAAATCTTTTTTAAATTAAAATAAATAAATTAAGTTTCTCCCATATTGACAATTATTCCAGGCATATTTCAGAGGCTGGCCCCCTCCATTCATGACTCATTTTTTCTAATCCTTTACTTTTTAACTTAAAACACATGAAACGAAATCGATCACATTTCTCAAGAATTCTTTTTCTCGGCCCCTTACTTTTTAGCGCCTGCCTTCCCAAAGAAGAGTTACAATTGACCCAGGCAGATCCGCTATGGACGCAAACGCTTCCACTTGACGAATGGCAGCAGGTGGAAACAGCCAAAGAATTCTCACAACTGCTCGGCGAGGTAATGCAAGACAAAGAAGCGCGGGTCACCCTCAGTGCCCACATTCAGCAGTACGATGACTTCGGGGATGCAGTTTCCCTAGCAACCTTGCTTGGAGATAAGCAAACCATGCCTCCTTCGGAACTCGCTACTTTAAGTCGTGTAAGAAATACTATTTCCTCGCGGACAGGGGCAAACCCCTTTCGGGAAGCCCTTCTTCAGCATTCCTTGGAACGTTTGGATGCCTTTCCTTTTTTAGAAAGGGGGTTGGAGACCTTTCGTGATCGGCCCGAGCGTGCACAACAACGCGTATCCCTTCAAGAGGAGCTGATCACGTTTTTTGCAAGCCAAGGACTGGTGATTCACTTCCCTTACGAGGAACGGTTCAATTGGCAGACCTATGCTGGATCAATCACGACCACCTACGATCCGATTATTCGAGAAGACTGGAACGAAGGGTTTTTGTATTCGCTTACAGGAGGTAATTCCAAAGGTAGTTTGGTGCCTTTTGTGGACGATGAATATTCGCTTGATCATGCGACACTGGTGGTGACCTACCTCGACGAGGATTTTAACGAGATGAATACTACCCCTCCAGTTCCTGAGCTTCCTACCCCCGCTGCCGATGCTGTGATCTTGAATTACAACGTCAACCATACCTCTATCTCGCAAGCGGATATTCTATTTTCTACAATTCCGGAGGTGAAACTGACCAAAAGAGATTACATAGGCTTATTTGGTAGGATTGTCAAGGTACGGTTGTATAGAGGTTCTAGTAAGGTAAAGGTCAATTTTGATGGTACAGTTGCTGCTGGAGTGGATGGCGATACCTACCGTTACGATTTAATAAAGTTTTCGAAAGATGATATCAAATTAGAAAGATGGAAGACTGTCAATATCCAATTTGACCCAGACTGGGACATGACTGAAAACAGCCAGCAATTTTTCCTTTTTACGGAGCACAACTTGACTGGAAAGGCAAAAGCAAATGCTGGAGTCAAAGTGGGGTATGATTTTATAAAAAAGGAACCCACTGCTGAAGCTACGGCCTCTGTCAACTTAGAAGTGGAATCTGAAAGCTCTCGCTTTAGGGTCAATACGGAGTTGTCTCGAAGATCAGTTTTGGCCTATGTAGTAGGAGCTACAGACCATGGAGTCCGTACCCGAAATGGCATCGAGTACAATGTTAAAAATGTTGGACTCCTACATTTTTATTTCGAACACAGATTTACGGACATTCCCGACTAAGTCTTTCTGACTTCATTTTTAAAACTATAACTCCTAATTCTATGAAAAATGCAACCTGGATGGCACTCATCTTATTTCTGTCCTTTCCACCTGCAATGGCCCAAAAGTTAGATTCTATTTTGTCTAAATCTACCCTGAGCTTTAATTATGGGTTATCCCATGATTTCTTTGCTTGCTGTGTGGATACAAACGATAAGTTGCCAATCGTAAGCTTTAATAATCGAAGCGAGATCGGAGAGGCGTTTGGTTTTGAATATGGGTATCGACCAGAGGGGAAAAATGAGTACGGATTTGGATTTTCCAAGGATGTCAATTACCGGGACTTTACTGTTGTTAAACAAACATCTTTCGCTTTGGTAAATTTTGATGACTATCGAATACGAGGAACAAAAAATTTCCATTACCTGCTTTACAAGCGGCATTTTATTGAAGAGAAGTTGATTGGTACAGCTGGAATTTACAACCTAAGGTATCGAGATCCTTATGTGGAAATTATAGGAAACTCAGACCAAACTATAGTCACATTAAGTGATGAAGTTGTAGTAATTGATTACGGAGTTTTTGCAGGACTTGAATACTACCACTCCCTTCGCGAAAACTTCCAAATTGGATTACGCACGCGTCTATTCTACACGCAGGGCTATGACGAGTCTTTCGAGAGTTTTGAATTGACTCCAGTGCTTCGGTTTAGGTTGAAATAAGGGAGATGTTTTGAATGCAGCGGAGATTGAAACATCTCCGCTGTTTTTTCTTGAAGGTGTCCGTACCCGTAATGGAATCGACTTCAATGTGAAAAGCGTGGGTCCATTGCACTTTTATTTTGAACACCGCTTCACGGACATTCCTGGTTAAGTCCGTTTCACTTCTTTTTTTAAAACTTAAATTCTATTCCTATGAAAAATGCAACCTGGTTGGCGCTCCTATTTTTCCTATCCTTTCCCAATGCGATGGCTCAAAAGCTTGATTCCATTTTTTCACGATCTAACCTCAATTTTTCTTACGGGCTTTCTAATGATTTCCGTTCTTACGATCCTATACCAAGAGATTTTTACTTTGA
>CANHCD010000017.1 GCA_947458795.1 Cyclobacteriaceae bacterium
AACTACGAGCCGCAAAGCGAAGAGGAAGAACAAGTACTCGGACTGCTGAATCAGGTAATGGAAATGGGACAGGATATTCCTTCGGCCTTGGCCGATTTACAGGAAGGAATTCGCTATTACCAATCCCAGATGGAATACAACCTGAATCTAGAATTTGATGGAAGGAAACCTGTGGGAGACAATCCCTACGACCTCAAGGACCTCGGGTATGGCAACGGGAATCCAGGCAATCAACTCGAAGAGGAGAGTCACGGTACTCACGTGGCAGGGATCCTTGCTGCCAATCGCACGAATAAAAAAGGGGTTAATGGGATTGCTGAAAATGTGAAGTTGATGGCTGTGCGTGCCGTTCCCGATGGCGACGAATACGACAAGGACATTGCCCTCGCCATCCGCTATGCAGTAGACCAGGGGGCCAAAGTGATCAATGCTAGTTTTGGAAAAAAATTCTCCCCCAATGCCTCTTGGGTGCAAGAAGCCTTGCAATATGCTGCTTCGAAAGATGTGCTATTCGTCCATGCGGCTGGCAACGATGGGCTTGATTTGGATAATCCTGATAACAGCAATTATCCGAACGATCAGTACAGCTTGATGCCCTCACCGATGAATGACAATTACGTGACTGTGGGCGCTTTGACACCAAACTATGGCCCTGACATGGTTGCTTCATTTTCCAATTATGGAAAAGGACGGGTGGATATTTTTGCTCCTGGAGATGCCATTTATTCCTCGGTTCCCAATTCGAAATATGGCGTAGAAGGCGGCACCTCCATGGCCGCTCCAGCAGTGGCAGGCATGGCAGCAGTGATCCGGTCGCTCTATCCTCAATTGACCGCTGTGCAAGTGAAGCGCATCATTCTAGATTCAGGTCTATCCGTACCCATGAAAGTTCGTGTAGGGGAGCAGGAGTTAGCCTTATCGGATCTTTGTTCATCTGGCAAAATTGCCAACCTCTACACTGCCCTACTGCTTGCGGATCAGGTAGCGGGGAAAAAATAAAGGAATTATCCGCAACGTGAACAGGTAATCCTAAACATCGATTCTTAGGGGCGGCTAATCGTCCACGGCTGACAGACCACAGTCCACAGCTCATTTTCTTGAACTTCAAACCTTGTTTTCTCTGGTTGGTAGTACAAGCGAGAATGATCAAAAAAAAGTGCCCAAAGGCTGCCTTAGAAAAAAAGGGTCTTGATCTTTACAATCAAGACCCTTTTTTATGTTTTAGGAACAGGCAATTTTTGTGACCCGGCTTTGGTGTCTACCCCCTTCAAATGGGGTTGTTAAAAAAACTTCAGCCATCTTTTCGGCCAACTCATAGGAAATAAATCGAGCAGGGAGGGCTAGCACATTCGCATCGTTGTGCTGTCTTGACAAGGCGGCCAACTCTTCATTCCAGCAAAGTGCTGCACGGATGCCTTGGTGCTTATTGGCAGTAATAGCTACTCCATTTCCACTTCCACAAATCACGATTCCAAAGTCATAATCTCCCGCTTCAAGCGCCTTGGAAAGCGGATGTACGTAATCTGGATAATCTACAGAAGCAGTGGAAAAGGGTCCAAAGTCCTGCACGGCATAGCCAAGAGTAGTCAAGTGCTGCTTTAGCTGCTCCTTGTAGCCTACACCTGCATGGTCACCACCGATTGCAATTCGCTTTGTCATTCCTTATTAAGCGTCTTTATTTTGGTCAAATTCAGCTTGCTTCTGCGCACGTTGTTTTTCCAAACGCTTCGCAATCAGAATCCCAACTTCATACAGTACGAGGATCGGCATGGCAATCAACAATTGGCTAATCACATCCGGCGGAGTGATAATCGCCGATACAATCAAAATCACAACGATGGAATGTCTTCTGTAGGATTTCAACATCTTGGAAGTCACCAAGCCGGACATCGACAAAAAGTAGACAACTACAGGTAGCTGAAACATGATCGCCGATGCCAAGACCAACATGGATAGCGTAGACACATAGGAGGTAATGTCAAACTCGTTTGCAATGCTAGGATCCAACTGGTAGTTGGCTAGGAAGTTGATCGACATTGGGGTAAGCACATAGTACCCGAATAATGCTCCTGAAAGAAAAAGGAAGCTAACAAAGAATACCGCACCACGGGCAGCATTTCGCTCCTTTGCATAAAGCCCTGGGCTTATAAATCGCCATACTTCATAGAATAAGTACGGAAATGCCGCAATCAAACCAACGACCAAACTAGAAGTCATGTGCATGGAAAATTGCCCAGT
The DNA here is from genome assembly GCA_947458795.1 of Cyclobacteriaceae bacterium. Lineage (GTDB taxonomy): Bacteria > Bacteroidota > Bacteroidia > Cytophagales > Cyclobacteriaceae > Algoriphagus. The sequence continues at coordinate 2,239 of CANHCD010000017.1, forward strand.
CATCTGACGGCTTTGAATGGTAAAGGGCAAATCATTGATGCAGAGCGCAGGGACACCCACGTAATTTCCAAGATCACAAAGCACTCGGTAGGTCCAAAAATCAACTTTAGAAGGGCCTAGAATCAACACTCCAAAAACAAAATCTTTGGCAATGAATGCGACAACCGTAAAAATAAGGACTGCAGAAACAGATCGCAGCAAGTGCCATCTTAAAGCTTCCAAATGGTCCAAAAAGGACATTCCTCCCTCTTCTTCTTCGTCTTTAATTTGATCTAGTGCCACGTGTGTTGGGGAAAATTAGTACAACGGAAATTTAACCATCCAAGCATTGACTTCCGTCTTGATTTGTGCAAGCGCGGCATCGTCAGCATGATGTTGAAGGGCTCTATCGATAAGGTCTACGATTTTTTTCATGTCTGCTTCCTTCAGTCCACGGGTAGTCACTGCAGCAGTTCCTACGCGCATCCCAGAAGTTACAAAAGGAGACTTGGTATCGAAAGGAACCATGTTTTTGTTGATGGTGATGTCCACTTTACCGAGGGTTTCCTCAGCAAGCTTTCCAGTCAAGTCCTTATTTCTAAGGTCAATTAGCATCAGGTGATTGTCTGTTCCTCCTGAAATAAGCTTGTATCCACGAGAAACAAACTCTTCAGCCATCACCGAAGCATTCAATTTGACCTGAACCACATAGTCCATGTACTCATCTGAAAGGGCCTCCTCAAAAGCGATAGCCTTGGCAGCAATGATGTGTTCCAAAGGTCCACCTTGTGTGCCTGGGAAAACACCCATGTCCAAAAGAGAGGACATTTTTCTAATTTCTCCCTTTGGCGTAGTCAGTCCCCAAGGATTATCGAAGTCTTCCCGCATCATAATCAAACCTCCTCTAGGACCACGAAGTGTCTTGTGTGTCGTAGTGGTCACAATGTGGCAATGCTCCAAAGGATCGTTGAGAAGTCCTCTTGCTATCAAGCCGGAGGGGTGGGAAATATCGGCAAGGAGTAAGGCATCTACTTCATCGGCGATTTCGCGAAGACGGGCATAATCCCAATCTCTGGAATAGGCAGAAGCACCGCAAATGATCATTTTTGGCTGCACAGCAATCGCCTTTTCAGCCACTTTATCGTAATCGATTACTCCTGTAGCTTCTTCCACTCCGTAAAAATTAGCCTGATACAGCTTTCCAGAGAAATTGACAGGTGAACCATGAGTCAAGTGTCCTCCATGCGCTAGGTCAAAACCTAATATTGCATCGCCTGCATTCAAGCAAGCTAGGAAAACAGCAGCATTTGCCTGTGCACCTGAGTGCGGCTGCACGTTGGCCCAAGCAGCTCCAAATAATTTCTTAGCTCGGTCAATCGCCAGCTGCTCAATCTCATCCACCACTTCACAACCGCCATAATAACGCTTGCCCGGAAGGCCTTCTGCATACTTGTTGGTCAGTACGCTGCCCGCAGCTTCCATCACTTGCTTGGAAGTAAAGTTCTCTGAAGCAATCAATTCGATGCCTCTCTTTTGTCTGTCCTCTTCCTTGGAAATAAGGTCAAAAATTAGTGTATCTCTTTTCATAATCGAGTATAGCTAAACGAAATAAAATCAGTCGGGAAATGAAAAACCACGGGTGAATTTGGAAATTCAAAAATAGCCTTAAAGTCCTGATTATCCAATCCAATGGTCCACTTGTAACTTACTTAAATTGAAATTTCTCTTTGGCAACTAAAAAACCAATCCCCTTTTCCATTCTTGAAGAGAAATGCAGTACTTTAAAGGCTAATTCAAGCAGTTATGGATTTTTTATTTCGACCAGCAACCTATTTTTCTGAAGGCATCACTTCTGTGCTGCTGCTGCGGTTGCATTACCCAGAAAGTACGTGGGGGGAGCAGATCAGCATCTATGGACATGCGATAGATCAAAAAATTCAGTACGAGGCGGTGGATTTTTACGGCAATGACTACCTCCTGTACCCGAGCTCAAGCGAAGAGCCCTTAAGCTTGGAAGAAGTAATCTACCTGATTGAAGGGATGCAGCTCAACCAAGATGGAATCGAAGGCAATATGGAATTGGTGCTAGATGGCTTTCCAGAAACTGAAAGCGACTGGTACCCTCAACTAAAAAGTTACTTTGAAGCCAAGCGAAAGCAAGTAGGCTTAGATTAAAAATCAAAGATAGGAACCTTGGTATAGCTCAGCTCCTTTAGTCTCAACCAGCAGGCATAGGTTTTAAAATCCAAACATTCGGTAAGCACCACACCAGGTAGTTTTACTTTTTTGAGTCGGTAGCTTGGAAGCCATTCTTTAAATGACTTTTTTTCTTGATCGGAAAAATAGGTGAGTGGAATCCATTTTTCGCCTTCAATGTAAATAGGAATGTGTTTTGTCATGATTGCCCCAGTGTTTTAGCTAAAACTAGCGTGACAATCATTTGGTTACAAGTTGTTTACATTATCTTTCGGTTACTCTAAAATTACTTCTTCATTACCCCGTTCCTATGGGCCTTTGGATCGCTATTTTCAGCCTTTTTTGTGGTGTAACACTTCAGTTTTTTCCTGGATTTCCGAAGGAAAAAGTGGCGCTTTTTGGGAAGAACTACCTGATCTACCTCGCGCTACCTGCACTTGCCCTATTGCATATCCCTCCACTACAGCTTAAATGGGATTTGCTTCTGGCTCCCTCTTCCGCTTGGTTTACCTTCCTGCTTTCTTGGGCCTTTTTTGCTTTTCTTGGTTCTAAATTGGGATGGGACAAGCGAACTACGGGATGCTTGATCTTGGTTTCTGGGCTTGGAAATACCTCATTTCTAGGATTTCCAATTTTGGAGCTGCTGTATGGGAAGGAGGCCTTGCCCACTGCCTTCTTGATTGACCAAGGAGGTTCCTTTCTGCTAGTCAGCACGCTTGGAGTCTACATCGGATCCAGATATGGGGATGGAGGCCGCTCTATCCTCCAGGTCTTTCAAAAAATGATGCTATTCCCTCCGTTCCTCTTGTTACTAGCAACCTTGGTGATGAGCTATTTCCGAGTTGCTTTACCAAGCATGTTCCTACCCTGGCTTCAAGGCATTGGCACGAGCATGGCCCCAATAGCCATGGCAGTCATTGGATTGACCCTGTCTTTGGATCGCAAATGGACCCAAAACAAGTACCTCTGGTATGGCTTGGGGTACCGCCTTTTACTTGCCCCTGCATGCGTTTGGTTACTCTATGGACTTTTCCTGCCATCAGACAGTCTTACCCTTAAGGTATTTGTTTTAGAAAGTGGAATGGCTCCCATGATTTCGGGCGCCCTCCTCGCGATGGAATTTGGACTTCAACCTCGCCTAGCCACCTTACTGGCTGGACTAGGCATTCCACTATGTGGGATTAGCTTACTTCTTTGGCAATTTTTATTGGGCTAATTAGCTCCAGTGCGCAGCAATTACCGCCATCAGCTCCTCGTGTATGGAATGGTTGGTGGCTATCACATGCCGTCCAAAAATGTAATCTTTACCGCCTTCAAAATCGGTTACCTTTCCCCCTGCTTCTTGCACCAGAATTATGCCGGCTGCCACATCGTAGGAGTTGAGGTTGTATTCAAAATACCCCTCTGACCTGCCCGCAGCCACATAGCAAAGGTCCACTGCCGCAGAACCAAGCCTTCGGAGGCCATGGGTCTTCTGCATGAGCGATTTCATGATATCCAGGTACCGATCAATTAAGTCAAACTGGTAGTAGGGGAATCCTGTGGAAATCAAGGAAGCCGCAAGGTTCGGCGCTTTGCTTACTTGAAGCGCTACTCCATTGCAAAACGCCCCGCCACCCTTGTAGGCATAAAAACTCTCCTTGCGATTCACCTCATACACCACGCCCAGCACTACCTCATCCTGCTCCATAAAGCCAATGCTGACTGCGAATACCGGCAAGCCATGAATAAAGTTGGTGGTCCCATCCAAGGGATCGATCACCCAATTGTACACTTCCCCACGAGTGGTATTGGTTCCTTCCTCGGTAATGAATCCTGCCTCTGGAAAAATCGCCTGCAGCTGAGCTACCAACTGCTTTTCGGCTTCTTTGTCCACATAGGAGACCAGGTCGTTGAAGCCCTTGTGCTCCACCCGATCCATGGAAAAATGAAGTCGCTCTTTTTCGATAAATGTTCCCACCTCCTCGGCAATTTTTCGAGTTTGGTCCAAGAGTTGGGAAAGTTGGGCTGAGGTCAGCATAGGGTTATGTTTAGTCTATTTCCTTGCGGGATTTCTTTTCTTTTTTCCATTCCGCCTGTTTCTTTTCTTGCTTTTCGGCTCGGCTCTCCCGCTGTTCGGCACAGCCTGCTACCACAAGCACGATCTCTCCTTTGAGGGGATTGACTTGGTAGTAGTCGATTAGTTCGACCAGGGTACCGCGGGCGGTTTCCTCATGCAGCTTGCTTAGCTCTCGCGCTACAGCTGCCTGCCGATCTGCACCAAATGCTTCTGCGAGCTGCTCCAAGGTTTTGAGCAAGCGATGGGGAGATTCGTAAAAAATCAAGGTCCGTGTTTCATTAAGCAGGGCATCGATTCGGGTTTTTCTTCCCTTTTTGTGCGGCAAAAAACCCTCAAACACAAATCGATCATTGGGTAAGCCGCTAGACACCAAGGCCGGCACAAATGCCGTAGCCCCAGGCAGGCACTGTACTTCCAGCCCTGCGGCAAGTACTGCTCGAACTAGCAAAAATCCTGGGTCGGAAATCGCCGGAGTCCCTGCATCACTGATTAAGGCAAAAGTCTCCCCCTTTTTCATCCGCTCCACCAACTTTTCCACTGCCTTGTGCTCGTTGAAACTGTGGTAGCTCTGCAGGTTTTTAGAGATCTGCAAGTGCTTGAGCAAGATGCCACTCGTCCGCGTATCCTCTGCAAGGATGACGTCTACGGCCTGTAGCGTGTCGATGGCGCGCAAAGTAATGTCTCGGAGATTGCCAATCGGCGTTGGCACCAAGTACAAGTTAACGGCCGCTATGTTCACGACAGCAGCTGGTCTATGGATCGTGCCAACTTGCGGTCTTTCTCAGTGACCAGGTTGCCCGCATCATGCGTAGTGAGGACAATGTCCACCCGATTGTAGACGTTGGACCAGTTGGGATGGTGCTGCTGTGCTTCTGCCAAAAATGCCACACGCGTCATGAAGGCGAAGGCTTCGCTAAAATCTTTAAACGTAAAGCTTCTTTTAAGCTGGTTTTCTTCTTCTGTCCACATGGTCAATGTCTTTATAGTGAAATGATGCCTTCGATGGTTGCCGCTCTTTCGTAGAGGGCCAGAATTTGATCCGCATCATCCACCCATTTTTGGATGGTGGTGCTCACGTATTTTCCTCCACTACTGGGCTTTAAGAGTACTTCTTCATTAGGAAAAAGGGCGATAACCTCTGCTTCTTTTCCCATAGGGACGATGAATTTAAAAAGGTAGCGGGTAGGGAAAGTACTGGAAGATTCCAGCTTTTCCTTGAAGGCAACTTTATCAAAGGTCTGTTCCATGATCAAAAATACGGCTTTATCACAAGATTAAAACACAAAAAAACCCATGTCTTTTTGGACATGGGTTCCTTCTATGAAAATTAAGTTTAGAAGTATTTGTATCGGTAATCCTTCACTTTCGCAAGCTCCTGAAGGGCCATCATGATCTGATAGGTCATTCGCTGCGAAGCTCCTTGTGCCAATTGTGCTTGGTAGGAAGTATAATCTCCAATTGCAGCTGCTGGGGTCAAGTTATTTACTTTGGCCACAAGCAATCCAATATCTTCCTGTACAGGCTTGGTCAACTGACCCTTTGTTTTTGTTCCAAAGATGGTACCGATTGCTTTTGGAGCAAATCCAACACCAGGGATTACGGAATCACTCAAGCGCAATCCTGGAACTTCATTGATCGAAGCTTCAGGGAATACAGCCTTCATCTGCTCCAAGGTAGTTTTACCTTTCAATTTTTCTTGGATTAGGGCTGCCTTCTTGTCGTTCATTACCAACTGCTTTACTTGGTCTTTCACATCTTCCAACTTCGCTTCACCCTCTTCCTTCTTGCTTACTAACGAAGCCACTAGGTAGGAGTTGTTTAGTTCAAACACTGTAGAAACTTCTCCTTCAGATGCCTCACTGAAGGCCCAGATTACCACCTGTCTTGCGTCAGTGATGTTGTTGAGGTTTCTAGAGGTCGCATCCACATTATTTGCTTGGATGATTCTGTACCCCTTTTCGGTAGCATTTTCGGTAAACTCATCACGGTTTCCGCTCTCTGTCACAAAAGCATCTGCATTTCTGAAGGCTTCATTTCGAGTTAGGTCAGAAGCAACAAGTTCCAACTCCAATACAGCCAATTTAGTGTAAGCCGTTGTAGGCATTTCAGTCACCTCAATGATGTGAAATCCATATTCTGTTTCTACCAAGTTTGGAAGTAAGCCCTTGGAATTAACAGCATAAGTTGCATTAGCAAATGCCTCAACGAAGTCAGCCTTAGCAAACCAGCCTAGGTCTCCGCCATTTTGAGCAGAACCATCCTGACCATATTGTCTTGCAGCATCCACAAAATTGCCAGAAGCTTTCACTTCAGCAAGAACGGTCTCAGCCTGAGTTTTCACTGCTGCCTTGCCAGCCTCATCCATTCCTTCCGTTCCGAAGAGGATGTGGGAAGCACGCATTTTCGGAGTGCCCTCGTATTGATCTGTCACCTTGTAGGAAACATACGAAGAGGTTGCCGTGATAAAAGGACCGTAAGTTTCTCCTTTTACAAATTGAGCCACATTGGTGGTCAGGGCTACTGGCAACTGATCCCCAGGAGCAAATACCTGAAATGGCTGCTGCACTTCTGAATTCTTGCTTACAAAGGCGGAATCTTCAGCAGTTGCTTTCAATTCGGCAGTCAAGGCTGTGATTTTAGAAATTACCTCAGCAGAGTCTTCTCCGCTAGGCTGAATGCTGAAGGAAACATATTCAAGGTTGGCGGAATTGCCTACTTTAAACTTCTCTTGATTTTTGGAAAGGTAGTCTGCTAGCTCAGCATCTTGGATCTTGATGTCGCCATCAGGAATCACATAGTATGGCAATAATAAAACGGAAGCATCCGCAATGGTGTTGGCAGACTTGTGCTCCAACTTAGCTTCGGCAGTAGTTGCGTACTCGGTCGTAGCTAGCAAGTTGTCGTATTTCACACGGCTTCTAGCCTGCGCAAATAATTTTTCTTGCTGTGCCCAAGCAGCTTGCTGTGCTGGATCTGCAGTTTCTAGGGATTGCAAAAAGGTGATGAGCTGCGTTTTGTCAAACTCGCCTGTTTGTGGATTGACCAACTGTGCACGAAGTTCAGGAACAATGTTTTTTCCTTGAACCATGTCAATCAGTTCTTGGCTCGTTATTGTCAAGCCCAGCTTCTCGTATTCCTCTTCGAATACGCGCTCTACAATCAAGGCCTGCCATGCTTGCTCACGAACAGAAACCAACTCCGCTTCTGCGGGGATTCTGCCTGTTCGCTGCTGGAAGGAAGCCTTGTATTCTTCCACCTTGAGTGAAAACTCTTCTAAGGTAATTTCTTCACCTGCAATCTCCCCGATGATATTCTGGTTGGCATTGAGTAGGGAAGAACTTGGGCTTAACAAATCACCCCCCAAAAGAAATAATATTAACCCGCCGGCAATTACGCCGATTGCGAGACCTGTTCGTTGTCTAATTTGCTTAATTAACGCCATGGTTGTGACTTCGCTTATTTTAAAGTGTCGCAAAATAAGATGTTTCAGGGCGAAATTCAAAATTTCAGCCCCAACAATGTCTAGGCTTAGAAAATATCTGAGTCGCTGATTTTCAGCCGAACAGTTTCAATTCGATGTGCTTGCTTAGACACAATGGTAAAGGTAAACCTTCCATAGGTGATTGTTTCGCCTATATTGGGTAGATTTTCGGTTTGTGAAAGGATAAATCCGGAGAGCGTTTCAAAATCCCCATCCGGCAATTCCCATCCATATTTCTCCTTGAGATAATCAATTTCTAGTCGGGCACTTAGCAAAAATTCCAGCTCCCCGATCAATTGTTCAGTAAGTGCTTCGTTGTCATACTCATCCTCGATCTCTCCAAAAATCTCTTCGATGATGTCTTCCATGGAGATGATTCCACTAGTTCCTCCAAATTCATCGACCACCAAGGCAAGGCTTTTTCGCTCTTGGATAAATTGGATAAGGATTTCATTCGCAAGTGCTGATTCGGGTGCGATGATGATGGGCGTGAGAATGTCCTCAATTGTTTTGGGCTTTTTAAACAGCTCCAGCTGATGGCAATAGCCAATCACCTCATCTATTGATTCTCTGAAGATCACTACTTTGGAGTGCCCACTTTCTTGGAATACCTTTTTTAGCTCCTCGATCGAGTCGGATACTTCTGCCGCCACAATATCTGTTCTGGGGATCATGCAATCTCGAATCCGTACTGTTTTAAATTCAATTGCATTATCAAAAATCTTGGAGTCTACCTCTACATTGCCAGCGGTCCTTTTCTGTCCCATTTGGTCCTTGATAAAAGAATTCAGGTCTGTAATGGTGAACACAGGCTTTTCCTCATTGTATTCCAATCGAAGCACCTGGGTAATAAATCCCTTGGATAAGGCTACGATCAACCATACGATGGGATACATTAGCGAATAAATGATCAAGATGGGCAGCGCAAAAAAGTTAAGCATGCGGTTGGGATCCAGCATGAATAGACTTTTTGGCAAAAACTCCCCAGTGATCAATACCAAAAGGGTGGACAAGACGGTTTGAGAAATCAAAATTACCGCTTCGTTGTTGAAGGATTCGGGAAACAAACTTCGCAGCGGTTCATCCAACAAATAGGCCATAAAGGTACCATACAGCACCAGCATAATCGTATTGCCAATCAGCGTAGTCCCGATGAATTGGCCTGGTCTAGCAAAAAATTTACTGAGCACCTTCCCACTCCACATCCCTTGCTTTTTTTGAAGCTCAATCTGAAGTTTATTGGCAGAGATGTAGGCGATTTCAACTCCTGAAAAAAACGCTGAAAAAATCAACGCAATCACGACATATACGACGTAGTTGTCCATGATTACCGTTTTCGGTTGGGTTTATTGCTTTTCACGGGCTTTTTTGCCTGGGATTCGCTGATTTCCCGCGCCTTGTTTCTTCGCAGTTGAAACCAGAACAAAAGGCCCACAGCAAACATGAATAGGGAGTAGGAAAATCCAATGCCAAGGACCATCGTTTGGTGGATGCCCACTACGATGAGCGCAAGGGCTACAGAAAAGATAATCGCATCCAGTAATTTCATAGTCCTTCTCCTGGTAAAAGTGTTCTACTGTCTCGCACTTGCTTTAATCTGTAGGTCGAAAAACCATCGTCTGCTTCCATGCCCGTTCCATTGAAGAGTGTTTGCCGCTCTTGTATCGTCACAAATTTTTCAGTGTATATTTTCCGTTCTGCTTGATTCCAGAACAATTCCTCGGTTTGAAGGCGCTGGTCCTTGGGTAGATTTTTTACTTGCACATTGCCTTCTCCCTTGTAGAGATTTTGATCTCTGAGGAAGTATCCTTTATCCGCACGCATGGTGGTCTCCAGCTGTCCCTGCAAATTAAAAAACTGAATCGTGATGCCTTCTGGAAATTCTAAATTTCCATTGGCAAACTCCAGCTGCTTTGCAGCCGTAATCTCTGACCGAAGTACTGCGGAGTCACTGTGGAAAATGTGAATATTTTGGGCAGAATTTACAGGACCATCATAGGTTGCCAAATCATTTGGGTCTGCCTCTTCACGACAAGAAAAAAAGGCAATCAGGGCAAGAAGTGAAAAATAATAGGAAAGTCCACGGATCATCACCTGCAAAGATAGTAGGAAAGTTGGAGGGAATGAAAAGAATAAAGGCAGCCCTAGGGCTGCCTTTAGTTAAAGCTATGTAAGGAAAATTAGTCTCTTGTAGAAAGGGAAACAGTTTCCCCAACCCAGCATCCTGTACTTACAGAAGAACCCATTTGAAATCCTTCAGTGAAGAGTTCTTCCTTGGATGGGAAACGTGCTCGAGCACTACCCATTCCTTTGGAGTCTCCTGCTCTTTGAAAAGCATTGTAAGCAGCGATGAATACCGCGTAATCTTTAACTCTACTTTCACCTGCTCTACAATCGTTGTAAGCAGACATGTATAGATCGCCAATCAAGCCATAGGCAGAAGAAGCCAATTCTGGATCAAGGCCTGCCGCCTCACGAGCTGCTGTTCTTGCTTGAGATTTCTTACCTGATCTTGCATAGATTTTAGCCAATTCCATTTGGGTTTCGCCTTTTTCCTTGTTGTTGGAAGCCAAAGTCATTGCCTTCTCAAATACAGGCTCTGCCTTTGCAAAGTCATTTGCAGACATGTATAACATTCCTCTCACTTGTGAAGTCTTGAAAGTTGGCGCCTTGGAATCTTTAAACTCTAGGGCAGCCAAGAAGGCTTTAGTGGAGATACACTTGTATTGCAAGGAATAGGTGAAGATCTGCTCAGCTAGCTCCGCGTTAGTTGGATCAGCAGCAAGCTTTGGTCCCAATTTGTTTTCAATAAAGTCACAATCAATCAACTTCATTTTTACCAAAAGGGTCTCAAGCGTTGTTTTGGAGTCTGTTACATCCTTACCAGTTGCAGCAGCAGCATCCAATAGCTTGTTTGACTTGTCGAAAATAGCCAACACTTGCTCAGGCGCATATGCCTGATTTAGCGTGTAGTTTTTCTCCACCATGTCAAAATACATGGGAACAAACTGGTAATTGATACTTCCTTTCAAAGCGATGGCTTTATCAAAATCTGCAACTACTGCAGGGATTTTGGCCTTGTCAGATTTGAAGAACAAGTAGCCATAGTAGGCTTTGGTCTCAATCCACTTTGCAGGGTTGTTGTACAATTCACCTCTTTTATCGTAGAGAGCCATTACGCTGTCTTGGTACACTCGCTTTTGCGCCGCATCGGTAGTTTTATCTGCCGCACCTTTGTACACAGTTACGCCTTGAATGTAAATGGATTCATTCAAGTTTGGCACATTCACCAACAGCCAGCTCAAAGGCTTTGTAGCCTCCACAAATTGCTCTGCCTTCATGTAGTCAAAATAGGCGGCATTGAACTCTCTAGCCTTTGCTTCCTGAGCAGGATCTGTAGGCCAGTTCCAGCCATCTTGCGCGTGGGATATTCCAGCAAGGAGCATGGCTCCGAGGACAAGAAAGGTTGATTTAATTTTCATAATCGTCCAGAATTAATCAGTTGTTGACTTTAGGTGAATCCCTTTTCGGGGTTAATTGTTTATTATTTTTTTTATTCGAAAACTCGTTTGTAGAACCAGCTATTGTCATTGAGAGAGAAGCCAAGGGTGAAATTAAAATAGGCTTCACGAATCAATCCATTATCTGGTGTCCCTCTTCTTCCAACTTTCATCGCCATGTTGACTAATGAAAGGTTGTTTACAGGAATAGATGTACCAAAGTTGATGCCAAAATCATTGATAGTGGTCTCGTTGATAAAATAAGGTGTGCGCATGAATTCCAAACCCATTCGGTAGGTAGCGCGATTCAATAAATTGTCAAAATCCGTGAAATCAGGTACTATCTGAAATCCAAGCCCCACTTTTTGGGCCGCTTGCAAGCTTAACTGCTCACCAAAAAAGTTTCTATACTTCGAAAAATCTTGGTACTGCCCCTCTAAGCCAATCACGAATTTATTATTTTTTTCATAGGTTACCCCAAACCCATAGCGGCTTGGAAGATAGATAGCTCCCTTTTCATTGTTGGCAATCAGATCACCATCAGTCTTCGGGCTGCTAGCTTGGCCAATCGGAGCCAATTTTGCAAACGCTGTTCCATTAACGTCCCCAAATGTCTGATAAATGGCTCCTAGGTGGAGGTTACTTTTTTCAGAAATCTTAAAAAAGTAATGCGCTCCCAACTTTAAAGCTACATCGGAGACAGAAATTCGTTCGTAATATTCAGAAGCTCTCCCCACTTCCACATCATTTTGATTAAAAATCAACAGCTGATTGGAACGGATAGAAGATCCAAAAAGATAGGATCCATGCACCCCGATACTCAGGTTTTTGGCAAGCAAATAACCAAAATTCACATACGCCTCCGAGATTCCCCCATCCCCTTCCAGGTTATTGTTTGCTCTTAAATCCGAATTATTCACTGGGCTGTCTACTTTCAATCGGTAATTGATACTTGAGATTTGCCCAAGACCCATTCCAGCAGTGAGCTTGCCCGACTGCAGGG
>CANHCD010000018.1 GCA_947458795.1 Cyclobacteriaceae bacterium
CAGCTTCAATATCGATTACCTGTTCGGATTCAATTAATTTCAGCTCTATGACCTCATTAGCACTTAACTTATTTCCCAATGCCTTCCAGCCCTTCACATCAATCAACATCTCAAAATCATAATCCATTTGATCTTCTACTTTGCCCTTCATAAAAGTCACTGAAACCTGTGCCTGGGCATCTGTGGTGACGAGCTTTAAGTAAGATTGTTTGTGTTCGGTGATAAAGTTAAACCGCTTGTTGAGCGTAGTCGTTTCAATTAAGAATCGTTTCACAAAGAAACCTTTGGTAGTCCCATCAAAGTAGACAGCTCCAATAACTTTTTGAGGGTCAAATTTTTGAATTAAGAGTACTTCGGTAGGATCGTAACGATTGGTCAACTCAAAACTGGTCAATTCATAATCACCATTTTTGTAGCATACCAAGATTTTGTCATCGCCAAGGAAGTTCCCTATTTGTTTGCCTCGAGAATCCGTGTTTAGTCGACCTACAGAAGCATCAAAATAGATATTGAGGCCTCCCAAGGTAGATTTGCCTTCCATCTTAAATTGAATCTTACGAACGGGATATCGAGTTAAAATATTCCCTCCAGCTGCTCGACCTTTGATTTCAATCTCAGCAAAATCAAAATCAAACACTTTCACTCGCGCCTTCGCTCCTTGCGTCAAGTATACAGTTACCACTTCTGCTTCCCCATTGGGGTTGACGGTAAGGTACAGTAATTTTGATCCCTTGGTTCCTTTGGTCAGGTCATATTCCTTGTCGCGGGTCACACCACCCACTTGAAAACGCTTAACCATAGACCTTCCAGAGACCCCATCTAGGTAAATGAAATTGTAGGTCATTCGCTCGTCATTCTTACGAAAGACACCGACATAAATGAGGTCTTTGCCCATAAAGAGCTTTTCCTGTATTTTAGAAACTACCAGTTTACCATCACGGCGAATGGCGATTATATCGTCTAGATCTGAACATTCACAGATGTATTCGTCTTTCTTTAGTCCGTATCCTACAAAACCATCCACTCGATTCACATACAGTTTGGCATTGTTTGCCGCCACTACAGCTGCCTGAATGGTATCAAATGCTCGAATCTCTGTTTTCCGTTCCCTACCTTTTCCATACTTATCCAATAAATTTTGGTAGTAGGCAATCGAATAATCTGTTAGGTGCTTTAAGTTGTAATTGACCTCCTTCAACTCATCCTGAAGTCGTTTCATCAACTCATCGGCCTTGAACGTATCAAACTTGGAGATCCGTTTGATTTTTATCTCAGTTAACCGAACCAAATCCTCCTGAACAATAGTCCGGTAAAAATCAGGTTTGTAAGGATCTAAACCTCGATCTATTGCCTCCAATACTGCATCCCAAGTGGTACATTCTTCAATGTCTCGGTAAATGCGGTTTTCAATGAAAATCTTCTCCAAGGAAGAAAATAAAAGCTTTTCTAAGAGCTCCCCTTTTCGTATTTCAAGCTCCTTGCGGAGCAATTCCTTAGTTTGCTTGGTGTTGTACTTTAAAATCTCATTGACTGTCAAGAAAACTGGCTTGTCCTCGATGATCACACAGGCATTGGGCGATATAGAAACCTCACAATCTGTGAAGGCATACAAGGCATCGATGGTTACATCTGGAGAAACTCCCGGTACCAATTGAATCTGAATCTCGACATCCTTGGCGGTGTTATCCACCACTTTTTTGATTTTTATCTTTCCCTTCTCATTCGCTTTAAGGATAGAATCAATCAATGAATCTGTGGTAGTACCAAAAGGTATTTCCTTGATTAGTAATGTTTTATTAGCATCCTCCTCAATTCTAGCTCTAATTTTTACTTTTCCACCTCGAAGGCCCTCTTGGTAATCCGAAAAATCTGCCAGACCTCCAGTAAGGAAGTCCGGAAGAACCTGTGGAGAATTGCCCTTTAGTAGTTCTATTGACGCTTCGATCAACTCCCGAAAGTTGTGCGGCAGAATCTTCGTGGACAAGCCAACAGCGATCCCTTCTACTCCTTGTGCCAAAAGCAATGGAAACTTTACAGGTAACGTTACGGGTTCTCTTTTTCTACCATCGTAGGAAAGCTGCCAATCTGTAGTTTGCGGATTAAAAACCACATCCAAGGCAAACTTCGACAGTCGAGCTTCGATGTATCGCGCAGCAGCAGCACCATCGCCAGTACGCACATCTCCCCAGTTGCCCTGTGTCTCAATCAACAGGTCTTTTTGGCCCATATTGACGATCGCATCTCCTATGGAAGCATCTCCATGGGGGTGGTATTGCATGGACTGTCCAATGATGTTGGCAACCTTATTGAATCTACCGTCATCCATCTCCTTCATGGCATGAAGGATTCTTCGCTGTACCGGCTTCAGCCCATCTTCAATCGCAGGAACTGCACGCTCCAAAATCACATAGGATGCATAGTCAAGGAACCAGTCCTTGTACATCCCTGTTACGGGCACAGAACCAAGAAGGCTGCTATCAGAACTTTCAGAAAGGTGGGTATCGTCACTCATGTGAATATTCCTAGGGTTAAAGGAAATGAAGATTGGGAAAACTAGGTTCTTTAAGCATCAACTTCAGCATCTACTGCTTCTGTTTCAAGTTTAGGGTCTTCTAGAGCCAAATCTTTTTCAATCCTCAAATTGTCAATAATAAATACTTGTCGATCTGGGGTGTTTTTACCCATGTAGAAGGTAAGTAAGTCAACAATCTTGGTGTCCTTGGTCAGTAAAATAGGGTCCAATCGAATGTCTTCCCCAATAAAGGTTCCAAATTCTTCAGGTGAAATCTCGCCTAATCCCTTAAATCGAGTGATTTCAGGTTTATTGCCTAACTTATGAATGGCACGCTGCCGTTCTTCATCTGAATAGCAGTAGATCGTCTCCTTTTTATTCCGCACTCGAAACAAAGGGGTATCCAAAATGAAGAGGTGCCCATTTTTGACGAGGTCCGGAAAAAACTGCAAAAAATAGGTCATAATCAACAGCCTAATGTGCATCCCATCCACATCGGCATCTGTAGCAATTACAATCTTCCGATAGCGCAAACTTTCAATTCCATCTTCAATGTTGAGCGCATGCTGGAGCAGGTTAAACTCTTCATTTTCATAAACGACCTTCTTGGTCATTCCAAAACAATTGAGCGGCTTTCCTCGAAGTGAAAATACAGCTTGCGTTTGCACATCACGACTTTTGGTGATTGAACCTGAAGCAGAATCTCCTTCAGTGATGAAAAGCATGGTCTTATTTTTCGAATCCTCCTCGGCTTTTGGATCATCGTAGTGCACGCGGCAATCCCGAAGTTTTTTATTGTGAAGGTTTGCTTTTTTAGCCCGCTCGTTGGCTAATTTCTTAATCCCTGAGATTTCTTTGCGCTCACGCTCAGATTGCATAATCCGCTTCAGTAAGGCTTCTGCGGTACTTGGATTTTTATGAAGGTAATTGTCTAACTCTACTTTAATAAAGTCATTGACAAAAGTTCGAAGCGTAGGCCCATCTGGGCCAATACTCTGTGAGCCTAGTTTAGTCTTGGTTTGAGATTCAAAAACAGGCTCCTGCACACGAACCGCAATTGCTGCCACGACGGATTGACGAATATCAGAGGCATCAAAATCTTTTTTGTAAAACTCCCTTATGGTTTTGACCAAAGCCTCTCTAAATGCAGCTAAGTGAGTTCCGCCTTGAGTGGTATATTGCCCATTCACAAAGGAGTAATATTCCTCACCATAACTTCCAGAGTGTGTAATGGCAACCTCAATGTCATTCCCTTTCAAATGAATAATTGGGTATCGTATACTTTCATCGTCCACTTTGTTGGACAATAAATCATATAATCCTTTATCTGAAAAAAACTTTTTCCCATTAAATTGGAGACTTAAGCCTGCATTCAGGTAGGCATAATTCCACATTTGGTTTTCAAGATACTCAGGAATAAAATGGTAGTTTTTAAAAATAGAAGCATCTGGTGAAAAGACTACCTTGGTTCCATTTCGATCTGAAGACTTACCGATGGGAGGATCACTCACTAAAATTCCCTTTTCAAATTCGGCAACTTTACATTCCCCTTCTCGGAAGGATTGCACCTTGAAAAAGTCGGAAAGTGCATTAACAGCCTTGGTACCTACTCCATTAAGTCCTACTGATTTCTGGAAAGCTCCTGAATCGTATTTACCACCCGTATTGATCTTGGAAACACAATCAATCACTTTTCCGAGTGGTATTCCTCGACCATAGTCGCGAACTTCTACTTTATGTTCTGAAATTTTAACCTCAATGGTACGCCCATGTCCCATCATGTGCTCATCAATGGAGTTGTCTAGGATTTCCTTCACTAACACATAAATTCCGTCATCTGGCGCACTTCCATCTCCTAATTTTCCAATATACATCCCCGGTCTCATCCGGATGTGTTCCCTCCAATCAAGCGAACGGATGCTGTCTTCGGTATAATTTACTTGTTCTGCCATCGACTAGTTAATTCCCACTTGTGTGGATTTGAATTTTTTGAAAAGCAATACAAACAATGCTCCCACCCACACAAAAAGTACAACAGGCATCAATAAAAACCAAAGGTTGTATGCCGAAGCACTAATTACCTCTTGGTTGTTGATGGCGTGTACAAATAAGGCTGCCAGCGATAAACTCGCGTTGACCCAGCCCCCAAAAGAATAAAACCATGCCAACAAGTAATCGCGGTAAGGATCTCCAATTGGAAATAGGCGATGTAATTTTCGATTGGCTTTTGTCTCCAACGTTTTTGGCGTGTAGATCGTGACTAGATTTAAGACCAAAAACCCGAACGCCAGCCCATAAAAAAAGGTGCTTTTTGCAAAATCTCGAAGCAAAATGCCTTGATCATCAAAACGAAATCCGATCTGCTCGGGCAATGCCGCATAGAAATATAAAAGCGCAAAGAGGAATACTAGCACGCTGAAGAAATAGAAAACCTTTCCGAATCTGTAATACATGAAATTTGGGATTGAAGCCGCAATATAACCGATTTGAATAAACCTTCTGCCCTTTGTTTGAGTTCAAAAGTGACAAATTCAGTCAAATTCTATTTTTACTCATTAACAAGAAGATCAAATGAAAATTCAAGCGATCTTTGGGCATTCAAAAAAATCTTCATGAAAATTTCTATTTTGGTTCTAGTCCTCTCGCTTTTCACTTGGCTAAGCTCTTGTAGCTCTGCAGTAGACGCTGGAAAAATTAATCTAGAAAACTGGAAATCAGATCGCTATGGATGCAAAGGGTTAAGGATGCAAGACTTGGAAGAGTTTCGCTCCATAAAAAATCAATTTTTGGGAATCAACAACCAGGCATTAATCAAGACTTTTGGTCGACCAGACCGGGTGGAACTGGTAGATAAGAGCCAAAGCTTTTTCTTCTATTTTATTGAACCTAGTTCAGATTGTGCAGGGGTAGTACAAAAAAAAGAACCCCTTCGGATTCTTTTTAGAATGAATGCCTTGAGCAAGGTCTCAGAAGTGACGATTACAGACCAGAATCCATAAAACACAAAGCAGCGGCACCTAGGGTACCTGCGTTATTCTCAAGGGTAGCTTTTTTCAACTTTAGGTCCTTGACATAATAGGGTGTCAAGAATTTGCGGGTATTGTATTCGATGGTAGGCATCATAAACTCTAAGCCAGCGGCAATACCACCTCCAAAATACACATCCGTGACATCCAGCACTCGAATGGTGGATACAATAGACTCACTAATTATTTCAGCAACTTCTTTAAATACCATCAAAGAGACCTCATTACCTGTTCGTGCAGTGTCTACCAGTAAATGGGTACCCAATTCCTTGCCTCTAAGCTCTCCTGCCTTTTCAGGATAGGCTGCAATCAAATTGGCCATTATCTTCAAAATCCCTCCCCTTCCAATTAAGGTTTCCAGTCCAGCATTCCCTCTAGAAAGCATGTGTCCCATTTCAAGGGCATTTCCACGGGAACCTTTAAATACCTGTCCATCCAATACGAGTGCACTCCCAATTCCTGTTCCCATGGTAATAAATAGGAAATTGGAAGAAACAGCACCCTTGCCAAATTGAAATTCCCCTATGGCTGCAGCGGCAGCATCATTTTCAAGGAAAAAATCATGGTCAGGAAATCGAGACTTTAGCGTAGCCTTTAGGGGATAATTGTTCAATGCAGGTATAGCTGGGATTTCAAGAGGAGTCATTCGATCCTTACTAATCATGCCTGGCAAACCGATACCGACCTTTTGGATGTGTGGAAACTTCTTCAAATAGGTTCCAATCACCGACACAAAATTAGGCCCAAAGCCATCTGCATGGTCTCTGTAGGAAGTGGTATCCTCCTTGAAAAACTCAATTATGTTCCCCGATTTATCTACTAATCCAATTTTTAGATGTGTTCCTCCAACATCTACTCCCAAAAACTGAGTATCCGAAATATTCATAGTTTAATTCGTCCTTTTCGTTTGCTAAAAAAGCAAAACTATTCCTTTACTTCTTATAATCTTTGCCGATCTCGTAAAAAATTTTGAGAACTGCCGGACATACTAGTGTATTCTTCAAGGTTAAGTCCAATATTCCAAGCATATTTTTTCGATCTGTATGTGGGTATTCTCTGCAGGCTTTTGGGCGGTCTTCGTAGACTAAACATGCATTGTCTTCCCCTAAAAATGGGCAGGGTGCGCCTTTAAAAACATAATCACCCTCCTCATCCCGAAACAGATAGGTATCAATAAATTCACTTGACCGCATCCGAAAAACCTTTGAAAGTCGATCAATATCTGTTTGTAACAGGATGGGACTCGTGGTTTTGCAGCAATTGGCACAGTCCAAACAATCTAGCTTTTCAAAAACTTGTTCATGGGCCTGATGAAATCTAGCATCCAGGTTTTTCGGACGAGTGGCTTTAAGCTTTTCCTTGATTTTTTTATTTGCCGGAAACTCCGACTTACTCTCTTTGGAGAATTTGGCTAGATCTAGAGACACCGCTGCTTTATAGATTGAGTTTTAACCAAGAGAAACATGTTGTACACTTCTTTAGTCTCGACTAATTGAAATTCCATCTTCATGAATGGTAATCTCTCGGGCCTTGTACAATTGTCCAATGCACTGTTTGAACTGCTTTTTACTCATCCCTAAAACTTTTTGAATGGTTTCAGGATCTGATTTGTCATGAATCGGTAAAAAACCTTTCTCTTGAATAATTTGTAGGATTTTTTCAGCTCCCTCCTCGTATTTTACACGACCAAAGGGTAGCAACTGCAGGTCTAGTTTGCCATCATCTCGGCGTTTTTTTACCCAAAGTTTACGCACTTCTCCTAGTTCCAATTCCTGAAAGACCTCATTGGAATAAACCAAACCTTCGTAACGGTCTTCCAGTAAAACCTTGTATCCTAAGTCAGTTTTTTCGAAAATTAACCCTTCACATTCATTGCCAGGCATATAATCTTTTGGGGCAGGATATAAAAATTCACGGTACTTACTCACCCCAATCAGTCGATTGGATCGGTAATCCAAACATAGGCGAATCAGGTATTTTTGACCCGCGGTCATAGGCTTAGCCATTTCAGCGTTTGGAACAAAAAGATCCTTTAGAAGGCCCCAATCCATAAATGCTCCAAAAGAAGTCACTTCCTTGCAGGTCAATACCCCAAATTGATCTAAAAGCAAAAGAGGCGTATCAGTAACCGCTACAGGTCGGTCTTCACTATCGGTGTATACAAAAACGGATACTTCATCCCCTTCCTTCTCCTCACCTTTTAGGTATCCTTTAGGAAGTAACACTTCTTCGCCATCCCGACAGGCCAGGTAGGCTCCAAAATCCGTGAATCGATTAATATATAGGGTGTTAACCAGTCCGAGTTCTTTCATTTGGCAAAGGTAAAGATTTATCCTAGTTCAAGAGGGATAAAAATACGGACATTCCCTGTCAGGAAGCCCACAATTGAGTTGGAATTAGGGCGGCTTCCCCGTAGTTTTGAACAGCATTAATTCGAATAATACCCAACTAACTTTTTTTAAATTTATAGAGATGAAAAATATTTCAGTCATTGGTTCAGGTACCATGGGCAATGGCATTGCCCATTTATTTGCACAGCACCATTTTGAAGTAGCTCTTGTGGATCTTTCACCAGATCAACTTCAAAAAGGTATGGCTACAATTGCCAAAAATATGGATCGGCAAATCGCCAATGGAACCCTAACGGAAGCTGATAAAGCCGCTTCTTTGAATCGGATTAGCCCTTATACCAGCCTTGCTGATGGGGTAAAGAAGGCAGATTTAGTGGTGGAAGCAGCGACAGAAATGATTGAAATAAAATTGGATTTATTCCGCCAATTGGACCTCCTCAGTCCTGCTAAGGCTATTTTGGCTTCCAATACCTCCTCTATTTCCATCACCCAAATTGCAGCAGTGACGCAGCGTCCTACCCAAGTGATCGGCATGCATTTCATGAATCCAGTGCCAGTCATGAAGCTGGTGGAAGTGATTCGTGGCTATGCAACTTCCGAGGAGACCACAAGGCAGATTATGGACTTATCGGCGCAATTGGACAAAGTATCAGTTGAAGTGCAGGATTATCCTGGATTTGTTGCCAACCGGATTTTGATGCCCATGATCAATGAGGCCATCTATGCCTTGCACGAAGGAGTGGCTGGAGTCTCTGAAATTGATACCGTCATGAAGTTGGGAATGGCACATCCCATGGGGCCACTTCAGCTGGCTGATTTTATTGGTTTGGATGTGTGCCTTTCCATTTTGCGTGTCTTGCAGGAAGGGTTTGGCAATCCAAAATATGCCCCTTGCCCCTTGTTAATCAACATGGTGGCTGCTGGATTTAAAGGCGCAAAATCTGGAGAAGGATTTTATAGCTACCCTGCAGGCACCAAAGATTACCCCGTTTCCTCTAGGTTTTCAAAGTAATATTATACCCCATGCATTTAGCAGTATCAGGAAATATAGGTAGTGGTAAAACCACGCTTACAGAAAAATTAGCCAAACATTACGGCTGGAGCGCTGAATTTGAAGCCGTAGATGACAATCCCTACCTCCCTGATTTTTACGAGGACATGAAGCGCTGGTCCTTCCACCTTCAAGTTTATTTCTTGAATTCCAGATTCAACCAAATCAAAAAAATCCAGGAAAGCACAATTTCCACCATTCAAGACAGAACCATCTACGAGGACGCCTACATCTTCGCCGCCAATCTGTACAAAAGCAATTTGCTTTCAGAGCGGGATTATGCGAATTACAAGAGTTTATTTGATTCGATGATCGCCCATGTCAAGGCGCCAGATCTCTTGATTTATTTGAAGGCAGACATTCCAAAACTAGTAGGCCAAATCGAAAAGCGTGGAAGAACTTACGAAACAGCCATGCGCATTGATTATTTAAAAAATCTGAACTCCCATTACGAGGAGTGGATTGCCGGCTACAAAGAAGGCAAGTTATTGATCATTGATGTCAATGAGTTGGATTTTGTGGAGCGCGCGAGTGACTTTTCCTTTATTGTCGAAAAAATTGAGCGCGAAATATTCGGACTATTTGCCTAAAAAATTTCCAAGTCCGCCCTATTGATTACCCCAATTTTCGCATTAGCCACCCATATAGCATGCTGCGTTGCTCCTCCTTGGGATTTATTAAAAGTTGATCCAATCGCTTCAATGACCCAGCAGTCATGATGGTCTCATAAGGGCTCAATCGAATCAGTTTATAGCCATGGATGCGACTAAGTAAATCCACTTGAAGGTGATTGTAGGCAAGTAATTTCCAGCCACTAGCTCCTACCCCGTGAAAATCTCCTGGTTCCGATGGCTGTCCAAAGATACGCGTTGCCAAGGGAGGGCCTTCCCAAATGCGTTGCTGCATGCCTGCCTTAAGTGCTTCTTTCTCGTAGGTTCGACAGAGGCGTTTATAGCCCTCCAAAAAAGTAAATTGGAATTCTTCATACATCTCAGACCTAAAGGTGATCCCTCGGTAGCGATTGAATACCAATTCGTCATCCCAAAGGATGAGAGTTCTTCCAATCTTAAAATCTATTTGAATTTTCTCAAAAAGTGGAAAGGAACCCTTCCCTCCAAGTTCCTCCAAACCATGAGCGAGCCAACCTTTGCCGCGTGCATCAAGGTACTGTGGTTGAACTTCAAACTCTGTTTTCCAATCGTAATTAGCCCCTCCTTCTTTTAAGATCAGATCCAGTTGCCTGGTCATCAGGTGCTCCATATGCTTAAACTTCTTCGCGGATAATTTCCCAGGTGTGGTCCGCCAACAATTTTATTTCGGCTACAAAATTTGCCCAATTCTTTTTCCTGCCCCATTCCTCCGGCCCAATCATGCTCATAAAGTCAGTGCCTTCTTCTTTTTGATACAAGAAGTAGCGGTGATTGATCAAGGGTTCAAATGAAATAGAGGCTTGGTAAATTCGTTCAGAAACTTCGATACGCGATTGAATTTTCTTGGCTTGATCTGCCAATAGTTTCATTTGATCGTATATCTGGGCCATTTGCATGTCAGTTTGACTATGCATTGCTGCCACTGCCCTTCCCGTTATTTTACCTTTATCCTCTGGCTTAATCAATGCACTACCCGCATGGTGTCCATACGGAAGAAGCCCAGGGTTTTCCGTGGTCTTCTCTTTCATCAAATCAAGATCCAAACGATCTACATCAATCTTCTTACCTATCATGCAATCTATTTTTCAACCTCTGTAGAAATTCGCTCTTTCAAATTACCCTTAGAGCCTGGAAAAGTGGTCCTTCTGGAAATATCGTAGCTCACGTAGATAATTATCAGCATGAACACGACAAATAGGAACAAGAAGATTTTTTTATTTTTCTGCATCAGTAGAAAGATTAACGCACAAAACTAATGACAATTCGCTTTTTGTTTCTGTTTCACCAACTCATTTTCTATCCTATTTCTTCTAAAATCGAAGAAATTAATTCCACAAAAGGGTAGTTAAGGTGTAGAACTCAATCCATGGCCAATTGTTAAAAAAGGAGTAGTTTAAATTTTACATTCTAAATTCCACCAATGGAATGCCTTCAACTAAAGTAGAATGATAAATTGCCGTTCTTAGTGAAATCAATTTCTAGTGGAACAGTTCTTTGCCCATTCTAGCCATAGAATGATGGAGCTTTTCAATTTGAATTTACCCTACATCAGCCCATGTTTAAAAAAATCTTCCTTCTCCAGTCTTTGCTCTGGATAGCTTCCCTAGCACAAGCCCAAACTCCACTTTCCGTAGACTACATCATGCGCGATCCCAAGTGGATGGGGACTTTTCCTGCTGCACATTTTTGGAGTAGCGATAGCAAGCAGATTTATTTCAGTTATAATCCAGAAAAAAATCCTACCGACTCCCTGTATAAAATTGAGCCTGCTGCTGGAGCAAAGCCAATGAAGGTTTCCGTTCAAGAAGAACGAACGCTAAAAAAAGAAGCGATTTATTCGGCAGACGAAAACCTTAAACTATACAGAAAGGGCAATCAAGTCCTTTTGGAGGATCTCAAAAAAAGAAAAACAACCACGCTATTTGATTGGTATGGACCACTGGAGAAACTTAAATTTCTCGCGAATGAAAACTACATCAGCTTTAGTTCAGACTTGAATTTTTATTGGTTTGACCGAACCACAAACCGACTAGAAAAGCTGACTTCCATCACCAATGGCTCAAAGCCAGCCAAAACAAAGCCAGCTGAATCGGGAAAAATCAATTTCTTAGAAAAGGAAAATCTTGCTTTACTCGAAGAGGTTCGTAAACGAAAAGAAGCCCAGAAAGCCTCTCAAGACTATAGAGCGAGCATCCGCGAAGCCACAGCTGAAGAATTTGTGTTTTATACTGAAGGCAAAAGTCTCACAAACCTTCAACTCTCCGCTGATGCCCGATACGTCACTTTTTCAGTTTTTACGCCACCAGCAGCCAACAAAGCCACCAAAGTACCAGACTACACTGCTGCGTCAGGCTATACCGAGGACCTCAACAGCAGACCTAAAGTGGGCACGGCAGCAGGGAAAGTTGAAATAGGGATTTATGACCTCCAGCGAGACACGGTTTACTATGTCAATACCGCTACACTACCCGGGATCAAAGATGCTCCAGACTACCGAGCAGATTATCCCGAGAGAACCTGGGAGGTGAAGAATCGTGAGCTTTCTCTAACTGGCCCGACTTTTTCACCAGATGGAACAAAAGCGGTTATCCAAGCGCGAGCAGTAGACAATAAAGACCGATGGATTGCTTCCATTGATTTGAGTACTGGAGCATTGATCACCTTAGATCGGCAGCGAGATGAAGCCTGGATCGGCGGTCCTGGGATCGGCTGGGGAGGAACTTTAGGATGGCTTCCAGATTCGAAGCATCTCTATTTTCAATCCGAAGAGAGTGGCTATTCCCATCTTTACCTTGTCGATGTGACCACCAAAGAGAAAAAAGCGCTTACCTCTGGTAAATTTGAGGTTTTTGATCCGTTTTTATCAAAAGATAAAAAGTTTTGGTACCTGACTACCTCGGAGGTGCATCCCGGAGAGCGACATTTTTACCGCATGCCACTGATGGGCGGGAAGATGGAGCAGCTAACGTCAATGGTAGGTGAAAATCAAGTTGTCCTTTCTCCTGACGAAAAGCTACTGGCCATTATCCATAGCTATTCCAATGTGCCTGCAGAATTGTATGTTCAGGAGAATAAAGTGGGTGTCAAACCCATTCGACTGACCTCTGGGCAATCTGAGGAATTTAAAAATTACGCTTGGCGAGACCCCAAGTTGGTGACTTTCAAAGCACAGGATGGTGCATTGGTTCCAGCACGACTCTATACTCCAGATCCTAGCAAAAAGAATGGTGCTGCGGTCATCTTTGTTCATGGAGCTGGGTACCTTCAAAATGTCCACAAGTGGTGGAGCAGCTACTTCAGAGAATACTTTTTTCACAACCTCCTCACGGACTTAGGCTATACCGTCTTGGACATAGATTACAGAGGATCCGCTGGCTATGGTCGCGATTGGCGTACGGGAATCTACCGTCATATGGGAGGCAAAGACCTTTCTGATCAGGTGGATGGCGCAAAATTCCTAATTCAGCAACAGGGAGTTGAAGCGGGTCGAGTAGGAATTTACGGAGGAAGCTATGGTGGGTTTATTACTTTGATGGCCCTATTTAATCATGGAGATTTATTTACTTCAGGCGCAGCCTTGCGTTCGGTCACCGATTGGGCACATTACAACCATGGCTACACCGCCAATATTTTGAATACCCCTGAAGAGGACCCAATTGCCTACAGACGCTCCTCTCCCATCTATTTTGCAGAAGGATTGAAAGGCAATCTTTTAATTGCACACGGCATGTTGGATGTCAATGTGCACTTTCAGGATGTCGTTCGCTTGTCGCAACGCTTGATTGAATTGAAAAAAGACAATTGGGAAATGGCAGTTTACCCGGTAGAAGATCATGGTTTTGTGACCCCAAGCTCCTGGACGGACGAGTACAAACGAATCTTAAAGTTGTTTAACACCACCCTTTTAAAACAGTAATCCTCATGCGGACACCCATTCGATCAATCGCTCTTTGCCTTCTTCTTGTACTTGGATCCCTCCTCACAAGTAATGGGCAATCCAGTTCGCCCAAAGGTCTTGTGGCAGATCATGCCATGGTCGTGTCGGCGCGTGAAGAAGCTTCCAAAATTGGCATCGAAATCCTAAAGCAAGGAGGAAATGCCTTTGATGCGATGATGGCTACTGAAATGGCCTTGGCAGTTACCTTCCCTTTTGCAGGCAACCTTGGTGGGGGTGGCTTTATGGTGTATCGCATGGCAGATGGCCGAATAGGAAGTTTGGACTACCGAGAAAAAGCGCCCTTGGCCGCTACCAAAGACATGTATCTGGATAAAGATGGAAACGTGATTCCACAGCTGAGCACCCAAGGAATGTTGGCCTCTGGAGTACCAGGCACCTTGGCAGGGATTTTTGAAGCTCAGGCAAAATTTGGGAAACTTAAACCCAAACAAGTGCTCCAACCCGTCATTGATTTGGCTCGAAATGGCTATGTAGTGACTAAAAATCAAGGCGAGAGCCTACGGATGCATCGGCAGATTTTCATTCAAGTAAATGGTCCAAACACCTTTTTTGGAAAAGAATTTAAAGCGGGTGATACCTTAAAGCAACCCGCACTCGCGAATACTTTAGAGCGAATTGCTAAAAATGGGAAAAATGAGTTTTACAAAGGAGAGACTGCCAAGATCCTGGTCAATCATTTTCAAACCAATGGAGGAATCATTTCCAAAAAGGATCTGAGTCAGTACAAAGCTGTGTGGAGAGATCCTATTGTTTTCCCCTATCGAGATCTAAAAATTATCTCCATGGCACCTCCAAGC
>CANHCD010000019.1 GCA_947458795.1 Cyclobacteriaceae bacterium
ATGGTCCGCGAATTTCCTCTTGCAAGCGGTTGAGGAGTTTTTCAGATTCAGAAAGCGCATTCCCCTTTGCAGGTACAAAGCCTGCATTTACTGGGATACCACTTCTTGTTTCGTTGATAATAAAGGGAAACACATCCCACCCCCCAAAAGCCATGACCTTGTTTCGGTAGGCAGGCATCTCGTTCAAGTGCTCTAGAAAGGTAATGTTGGGATTATTAAACTTGTCATTGGATCTGATTTGGGCATCGTCAGCACTTCCGGTGAGTAACTCATTGTAACCCGGGTAGGAGAACCAGAGTTTATTTTGGGTATCCATCTTGGTTCCAAGGGATCGATTCCCATACACTTGTCCTTGTTGCACAATTGTACTCCATACAAAAGGAAAGAGTTTTGTTCTGCGTACCAAGGGATCGGAATGCCAAAAATCAGCCAGTAAGGACCCCGATTTTTCTATCATCCCCGTGTCGTCCACCAACAACGAATCTGCACCGCGAAACAATTCTTGCCAGCGTAGCCCATCTAAAGTAATCAGCACTACATGCTCAGTTTTTGTCGTTTTGGACTGTGCAAAAAGCTCCTGAGAAAAGAGAAGGAACGCGAATACGAGTAATTTGAAGGAGTTCATCGTCGACAATTAGTTTGTTGGTAACCCAGAAAAGAAAGTTGGAATTGAAATATAGGGATTTTCTATGCACCCGAAGTAGTCCTTTGTAGGGCGATAACTAGAATTTATTCCAATTAATTGGTAAGGCTTTCAGGTAATCGGTTTTCCCAAGACGCTAATTTAAATAGCATGCATTTCCTTACTTTTCTAAGGAATAGACACGCAAGTTTGCTCGCTCCACAAATCCCAATCGTTGGTACAATCGGTACGCAGGTAAGTTGTCTGGGTAAAGTTGAAGGTAAGGAATTTGACGGTGCTGCTGAATAAACTGGATAACATGAGGTAAAACAAGTTTTGCCAATCCTCTACCTACGAATTCTGGATGCGTGCAAACTGCACTCACCTCGGTGTAGGGACCTGCCGCCAGGCGAGTTCCCGCCATGGAAACCAATCTTCCATCCACAAAATACCCGAAATAACCTCCAAAATCGATTGTCTTTTCTAAAAATGGTCCAGGCTTAGCCAACTGGGTTAAAGCCAACATATCGGGCACATCTGCCACACCAAGTGCCCGAATGTTTGAATCTAGGGGCAAGTTGATTGAAGGCTTTTCGAAGACCATTTGCAACAAGGCATTGTCGTTGCGTACCTTCCACTTGGTATCCAAATCCAAAAACCCAGGGGTGAATACAATCACGCGCATGCCCGAATCCATCTCTGCATGTAGCTGGGCTAGGTGTTCCTTATCATAAATGGGAAGTCCTGCAAAAAACCCAATCCTTCGATCTATAAATAGTGCAGTTCCTTTGCCATAGGCAAAGGAGGCAGAGCCTGAATTTAAGGCAGACCAAATGGGATTGTCTAAGGGATGGAGCATGCTTGAAATGGTAAACCAAATTTGAATAAAACGCCAACTTACTAAAGAAAACCCAGCAGCATTCTATTCAACTCTGTTTTTAAAGGAAGCAGGGCTTTTTTTTACAGCAAATTAAACCCTCCCTTAACCAATATTACAACTGTAGAATCTAAGGATGAGGCTGTGGAGATTGCTCGGTAATGCTTGCCTTTGGCTCCAGGAGTTACCTTGATTTTTTGTAAGGTAAAGGCGCCTGCACTTTTTGATTTCTGAACCAAAATGTAATGCTCCTCTCCTACTTCAATAATCGATTCTTCAGGAACAGCCAAAGACCGTTGGGGATCCAATTGAATCCGCGCTTGCAAAAACATCCCTGGAGTCAACTTGGCTTCCTCCTTCTCATCGATTAGGTCCGCATGCACGTTGAACTGTCGCTGGTCGTTGATGGACTTGCCCACAACTTTAATCTTTGCCTTGATCACCTCATCTGGGCGATCAGGACTGGTAAATTCAACTACTTGACCCACATGAACCTTGCTTGCATCTTGCTCAAAAAGCACCAACTCCACATGAATATGCTCCTTACTGATCAAGGCAAGGGCCTTGGCTGCAGAAGGTAAAAATTGTCCTGGAACAGCCACTACCTCCACCACAAATCCCGAAATCGGAGAGGTGACAGAAATTTTACTCCGCATGCTGGTTGGCGTTAACCCATCTGTATTGATCCCAATCATCGCCAATTGCTTTTTCAAACTTTGGGTTTTAGCCAAAGCAGCTTCGTAATCAGCAGCAGCTTTTAGAAAATTTTTCTGGGCCGAAATCTGTTCCTGCGCCAAGGTTTTTTGTCTGTCCCATTCTGCTTTGAGGTAGGCCAATTGACTATTTATCTCGAGAAAATCTTGTTGCAAACGAAGAAAATCAGGATTCTCCAAGGTAAACAACACTTCACCCTTCCGGACTTCCTGCCCTTCAATCAACTTCAGATCTTGAACATAGCCTCCAAAGTAGGTTGTGATTTCTCGCATCCCTTCCACTGGAATTTGTACGGTGCCCTGCACCTGAATTTCTTCTGAAAACTCTCCCGTGTGCAATGGGCCCCACTCCATCTTCATGGTTTTGAACTGCTCTTCAGTCAGCTCTATCTCAGTCAGTTGTTCGGGCGCTTCACTAACCTCTATTGCACCATCTGAGGGATCGCTTTTTGAACAGGAGGCAAACAAAAACAACCCGAAAATTAGTCCTACTGAAAAGTATATGTTTCTAGATTTCATGAGATGGTGAAGTAAATAAGTTCGAGTTGATTGAGTAAATAATCTCGCTTGGCCTGAAGGTATTGCAGTTCAAGAGATTGTGAGTTTTCGATAAGTTGTACGTACTGGATAAAATCAATCTCTCCTTCTGCAAAAGAGCGAATTGCCTGCTCCCGCAACTGACTTGCCAATTGCTTTCCTTCCGTCTCGTAATACTGAATGACGGCCAGCTGCTGGGCTAAAGTGGCTTGAAGTGCGCGAGATTGACTTTCCAAGCGAGATTGAAAATTGACTGATTCCAGCTCCAGCTGCTGTTGCACACTTTTACTAGATTTTACCTTGGCTGATTGGGCACCGAAAAATAGCGGGATGCCTAGCCCAACTTCAAAACCGGGATAAATTTTTGAGCCCGCAGCAAGGTTAGTCCCTTGAAATAAATTGAGCTTCACATCAGGTAAAAATGCCTGTTGTTCTACTCTAGTTTGGAACAATGCCTGTTGCTTCCCTGCCTCATACCAAGAAATTCCAGGATGTCCCTCCTGAGAATTTTCATGTGCTAAAATCACAGGTTTGGACGAAATTGTAAGTTCACCCTCACCCTCCCACTGAATCAGGCTAGCCAATTGAATCAAGGCATTCTTTTTTTCGGTTTGGGCCTCCGACTTCCGAAGTCCAATTTCTTTTTGCTTACTCTCTGCAGTTAGTTTCTCAAGCAGCGTAGCATCACCCATTTCCAGACGCCTCGCAGCAGATCGTGCAAAGGAAACATACAAACTATCTAAATAGCCAAGCCTCACCTCCAATTCCATCCAATACTGTGCCTGGACATAGGCGCTGCTTACTTCCTTCTTTAGCGCCCGAATATCCATCTCTAGGCGAGCTTCTTCTTGCCGTTGACCGGCATTCAAAAAATTCTTTTGCGTAGCATAGATAGTCGGAAACTCTAGCCCCTGTCGGATACCCCATACCCTATTGAAAACCCCATTTTCAGCGATATCGTTTTGATCCTGAGCACGGTAGACCTCAGTTCGTCCTAGATTCCAGGCCGTACCGGTCAATGCCTGCACCGACTCCAATCGCTTCTGCGAGGCTTGCAACAGTGGATTTTGCTTTTCGGCAATAGAAAGTGCTTCCTCCAAAGTCAACTCCTTTGTTTCCTGTGCCCAGGAAACAGCAAGTGGAGAAAGTAGGAACAAAATGACCAAAACCACTTTTTTAGGAAGCGGAACGGGATTGCTAGTTTTTCCAGAATTGAACAAAACATACAGTACTGGCAGCACGACCAAGGTCAGCAGGGTAGCTGAAATAAGTCCTCCCACCACCACCGTAGCCAAGGGGCGCTGGACTTCCGCACCAGCAGAACCAGAGAGCGCCATCGGCAAGAAACCTAAGGCTGCAGCCGAAGCAGTCAGGAGTACAGGACGCAAGCGCTCTGCAGCACCTACAGTCACCAGTTCGCGTAGGGAAGAAAATCTAGAAGCCATGGATTTGAAATGTTCAATCATCACAATGCCGTTGAGTACTGCAATGCCAAAAAGCGCAATAAATCCTACCCCAGCAGAAATACTGAATGGCATATCCCGAAGCCAAAGCAATACCACGCCTCCGATGGCTGAAAACGGAATCGCCGTGTAAATCATAAAGGCATCTCGAGCGGAAGAAAACGCAAAGTACAACAACACAAAAATTAGGATAAGAGCTACTGGAACTGCGATTAAAAGCCGGTTTCTGGCCTGCTGCAAATTTTCAAACTGCCCTCCGTAATCCACTCGGTAGCCTTCAGGAATGGTGACTTTGGTTTTTACAATCGCTTGAATGTCGTCCACCACAGATTGAAGATCTCGATTTCGTACATTCACTCCCACCACTACCCTGCGCTGGGTGTTGTCCCGCGAAATTTTTGCAGGTCCTTTGGTATAGGTGATTTTGGCTAATTCGGACAAGGGAATACTTCCTCCCATCGGTAGCTGAATGGCTGCATTCTCGATGTGTTCGATGTCTTTTCGGAAAGGCTTATCAAAGCGGATCACCAAGTCAAATTGCTTCTCTCCCTCAAAGACTGTTCCTGCACTGAGCCCCGCAAAGCCCATGGTCACTACCTGGTTGATTGCCTCCACATTTAATCCATACTTCGCGATTTTGGCGCGGTCGTATTCGATTTTCATCTGAGGGAGCCCATCTACTTTTTCAAGAATGATATCTGCAGCTCCTTCTACCCCCTGGATAGCGGATTCAATTTCCTCAGCCGTCTGCAACAATACATCCAAATCTTCTCCAATCACTTTGATCGCTAAATCAGCACGTACGCCTGTAATCAACTCGTTGAAGCGCATTTCTATGGGCTGGGTAAACTCATAATCAAGACCAGGTATCGCTGTCAAAGCCTTTTTAAATTCCTCTGCCAACTCATCCTTGGTCTCGACAGTAGTCCATTCGCTTGGAGGATGTAAGGTGACAATCACGTCACTTTCTTCCATAGACATGGGATCGGTTGGGATTTCTGCTGCACCGATACGCGTCACTACCTGCTTGACTTCGGGAAACTTCATCAGAATACGTTCTATTTCGGTGATCGTTTCCACCGTGTTGGTCAAGGTAGTTCCTGTCTTCAATACGGGCTGAATTACAAAATCTCCTTCGTCCAAGGTGGGTACAAACTCCGAACCCATACTTGAAAAAATGAGTACAACAGCCACTAGAAGGCTTCCTGCAGCTATCAGTACTGCTTTGCTGTGGTCCACAGCCCAATGCAATACCGGCTTATACACTCGATTTAAAAAGTGAAGGAGTCGCACCGAGATATTCTTAGGCCCAGGAACGCTTGACTTGAGGAAAATTGCAGATACTACTGGCACATAGGTGAGCCCCAAAATCATAGCACCGATCAAGGCAAAACTAAATACCTCAGCCATGGGACGGAACATTTTGCCCTCCACCCCAGAAAGGGAGAGAATAGGAATAAAGACTATGATAATGATGATCTGCCCAAAAATCGCCGAATGCATCATTTTGGATGAACCCGTAAAAGATATCTTATCTTTTTCAAGCTGCTTATCTTGTTTAGAAAGCCCAACAAAAGCCGCTGAGGATTTGCTAAACTGAAAGGCAATAAACTCCACAATGATGACCGCTCCATCGATGATGATGCCAAAATCTATGGCTCCCAAACTCATCAAGTTGGCATCTACACCAAACAGGTACATCATGGATAGGGCAAACAGCAAACTCAAGGGAATGACTGAGGCCACTACGAGCCCTGAGCGAAGGTTGCCCAGCAACAATACCACCACAAAAACCACAATCAGACAGCCTAAAAGCAGGTTTTCCACGATGGTGAAGGTGGTCCTGCCAATGAGTTCGGAGCGATCCAAAAACCCGTTGATCACAATTCCTTCTGGAAGAGTGGTCTCCATTTCCGCAATTCGAGCCTTCACACGATCAATAGTACCTTTGCTATCGGCACCTTTTAGCATCATTACCTGTCCAAGCACTTTCTCTCCTTGGGCATTGGCAGTGATGGCTCCAAATCGGTTGGCATAGCCAAACTTTACTTCAGCCAGATCCCGAATGTAAATGGGGCTTCCATTGCGGATCTCCACCACAATGTTTTCGATGTCCTCCAAACTCTTGACTTGACCTTCCCCACGGATAAAAAAGCTCTCGTTGGTTTTTTCAATGTAGCTGCCTCCAGCAATGGAATTATTTTGCTGCAGCACGGCATAAACAGCGGCCAAGTCTATCTCCATGGCCTTGAGTCGCTCTGGATTGATGGCCACTTCGTACTCCTTGAGGTAGCCTCCCCAAGTATTGACTTCGATGACCCCTTCGATTCCGGACAGGTTTCGTCGCACTATCCAATCCTGAATCGTACGTAGGTCTGTGATGCTGTAACGGTCTTCGTAGCCCGGCTTGACATCGATGATGTATTGGTAGATTTCTCCGAGTCCTGTGGAAATAGGACCCATAATGGGTTTGCCGAATCCCGCTGGAATTCGTTCTTCAGCGATTTTGAGGCGTTCTGCAATGAGTTGCCTAGGCAGGTAGGTCCCTAAATCCTCCTCAAAAACTAGGGTCACCACTGAAAGACCAAACTTGGAAATGGAACGAATCTCTTTGATCCCTGGAAGGTTGGCCATCTCCAGTTCGATGGGATAGGTCAGGAATTTCTCTACATCTTCCGTGGCTAGGTTTCTAGAGGTAGTGATGACTTGAACCTGGTTGTTGGTCACATCAGGTACCGCACCGATGGGTAGGTTGGCTAAAGAATAAATTCCAAAACCAACCCATGCTGCTATAAACAGGGCAACGATGAATTTGTGAGAAATACTCCACTGTATAATCCGGTCAAGCATAAGTCCTAGGCTAGGGTAGTGTACAAAATTCCAATCCCCGACTTAGAACTAACTTAGTCCTTTCTTAATTTTTCCTTAAGAAGCCTCGTTGAAGTCCAAACGGAAGGTACTCCCCTTCCCCTTCTCACTACTTACAGCCAACTCAATGGAGGATTCTTGAGCTAATTTTTTGACAATTGCCAAGCCCAATCCTGTCCCAGGAATTCCGCGATCCAGAGCTTCCTGAACCCTAAAAAAAGGATCGAAAATCTGCTCCAAATGCTCCGAAGCGATACCCGTGCCGGTGTCCACCACTTCAATGAATGCCTTGGAATCTTTCCCAACGCGAAGTAGGACTTCCCCAGTGTTCGCCGTGTATTTGCAGGCATTCTCCAGGAGATTTTGTAAAATCATCTCCAAGGATTTTTCATTGGTACGCACATAGATGGGAACACTCACCAAGGATTGAAATTTGATCTGATGCGACTGCTCAGCAGAAATTTTATCAGCCAATTCCTCCAAAAAAGTGATGAGCTCTAGCTCTTCCTTCACCAAATTCTTTCCATTTTCCACTCGAGCTAACGCAAGCAACTGGTCTATCATGGCACTCATTCGGTCAATACTTCCGAGGGCAGTTTTCACCTTTTGTTCGTATTCTTCGGCAGTTCTAGGCTTACGAATCAATACTTCTAGAGTACCTCTAAGCACTGCAAGCGGCGTCCGCAACTCATGGGAGGCATCCGAGGTAAATTGTTTTTCCCGCTGCAAGGCCTGCTCGAGGCGACCTAGCAAATTATTGATGGAGCGAGAAAGCTGCCCGATTTCATCGTTGGCACCTGTTTCAGGTATCCTTTCGTTTAGATTTTCTTGGGTAATCTGGTTGGTCTTTTGACTAATTTTCTCCAAAGGCTCAATACTTTTCCCTGCCAAATAGCGCATGCTGAGGTAAAGGGACACCAAAATCAGAGGATAGATCAACAGGAGTACATTCCGAAGATTGTCCAGCAGTTCTCGAGCATCGGCAAAGGATTTGGCCAACAACAAATAGCCTTCTTGTTTGCCTGCAGTCAGTAAAGGGATTTGTCGCTGTCTGACTTCTCGGGAACCAATTTTTTGAGTCCAAGCCTCTTCTGCTAGTGACTTTTCTGGAGAAAAAGTGAGGTGGTTTTCACCCAAATTGGGAGAGCGATCCATGGAATTCCCCTCCAAATCCACAATCTCAATAAAAATTGGGTTGAGCTGAAGCTGAGCATGCTCCATCTCCTCCCATTCGTCCATGTGCAGAAAACGGATTTTTCCATTCATTAAAAAAATCTCCCCCTTGTGCTTATCAATCTCCAATTGAAGTTCACGATCAATATTGCGCACCACGGTATAATTGGCCACCAGATAAATCAGGAGAAATACGAGGAAAAAGATCAGCGCCGTCACCAGGGTGAGCCTCCTTGCGATCCGTTCTTTGTAGGAGCTGTTCATCGGTCTTTGGCCATGTATCCCACCCCTCGGATGGTTTGAATGTAGTCCTCCCCTTTGCTCAGTTGTAGTTTTTTGCGGAGGGAATTGATAAATACATCAATAATGCCCGTGTTGTAGTCAAAATGAATGTCCCACACACTTTCAATGATCCGAGTTCGTCGGCAAACTTTGTTTTTGTTCCGTACGAGGTATTCGAGCAGTGCAAATTCTTTTTGCGTGAGCGCCACTTCCTTCCCTTCCAAGAGGACCAGGTGCTTTTCTGGCTCCAAAGTTATGGGCCCCAACACAAGCTTTTCTGCTGATTGCTCTCGGCTTCGCATTTGTACTCGAATACGCACTAAGAGTTCTTCAAAGTGAAAGGGCTTTTTGATGTAATCGTTGGCACCACTTTGCAGCCCAAAAACCGTTTCATCCACCGTATCCTTGGCAGTCAAAAAAATAATGGGCGTAAATGGGAATTCTTTGCGGAACTGACGGGTGAGCTCGACACCACTCATGCCAGGCACCATCCAATCCAAAAGCAGCAGGTCGTAATTCCCAGAAAGGGCCAATTCCAAACCTACTTTGCCATTGTCCGCCACATCGACAGCGAAGGATTCCTCCTCCAAGCCTTGCTTGAGGAAATTGGATATGCCTTGCTCATCTTCTACTACGAGAATTCTCATGCTGTAAATTTTCCTTATTTTTTGAGAAATCCACGATATCCCCTAAAAAAAACAGCTAAACCTATCCAAACGGTGTTATTGCTCAGGCCAAGGCTTTAGATTGCTTTCTGCTAGCCTTTGGCAACTCTCTTTTTCTTTCGCTTATTCAACCAGATCATGGTTCCTGTGATGGGAAGTGAAGTGGCAATGGCACAGGCTACGGCCCAGAGGAATTTGGTGAATTGGCCAAAAATCTCTCCAGTATGCAAGGCCTTTACAGACTTCCCAACCTGTTGGCGAACTGGAAGTTCAGCGAAAAGCACCTTCTCCTTTAATTCCAAGGTTTGCGCATTCAACTTCAGTTGATCTGCTCCTGCTCTCGCAAAAAAGCCTGTTCGAGATTTACTTACCGCTAAATCGCCCTCTGGGTCTTCAGGAAAAGTAAGTTTGGTTACTCCAGCGTAAGTCAAGTGCTTAGTTGCTGCGGCCATTGCCTCGTCCAAAGAAATCAGGACGTACTCAGAAACCTGGGTAGAATCTTCAAGGACCAGATTGGGAGAATTAGCATCTTTAGCCGGTTCCACTTTCTTCTCCTCTTTAGGGGCTTGATAGGTGTCCCAGGTCTTTTGCCAGCCAGTCTTGTACCAACCAAAGGACCAGAAAGGACCTGTCACAGCCATGATAAATAGGGCAATAATCGAGTAAAAGGCCAAGGTATTGTGCAGGTCATGGTTGATTCGCTTCCAATTACCAGACCACTTCACGGACAATCCTTGCTTCCAATTTATGGCTTTTTTAGGTAGCCAAAGAAAGATTCCAGTAAGCACTCCCAACAGAAACAAGGAAGTCGCTATTCCATTGATCAAGCGACCCAATTCTTGGTTGGTCATGCTTTCTAGTAGGGGTGTCTCCACCTTATCCAAAAGAAGCCAGCGATGCAGGGAAAATACGTAGCCCATCAGCTCTTCAGATGTGGTTTTCTTAGCATTGTCTGCCAAAACTTCCCCCGTATAGGGATCCACAAAATAGGTAGTCACTTTCTCCTCCCCCTCGGTTTTCACTTGAAACTGTACCGATCTATCGGCTGCTGAGTAGGCAGTGACACTTACCAACTTGCCTTGTTGAAGTGGTTGAAGACCAGATTTCAACTCTTCTAGGGTTTTGGGATTCCCTTGAGCTGAGGTGAAATAGCGCTCTGAATCAAAAAATTCGCGTATTTCTGTGTTGTAGACGTACAGTGTCCCCGTAAAACATACCGCAATCACTACTAATGCACTGAGCAAGCCAGCATACAGGTGAATGTCGTTGAGAAATTGGCGGATGGGCTTCCACATAAGCGCTTTTTTTATTTGGAACAAATCTAAATAATATTTTTATTTCTTAGAATACCTTGCCTACTTTTATCAAAAAATACTAGTCCACTAGCATAATCACAGGTCAAAATCGATGAACATCTCCCTGTTTTGGTATATTTAAAAAATTTTTACCCTATGAATTTGTCTAAATTTCTTTTGCCCGCCTTCCTTATTTTGACGCTATTCTCCTGCGAAGAAAAAAATCAAGGGCCTGATCCACGACTGCAACAGCCCGAACAATTTAAAAAACTTTTGCAAGCACACGGAGATTGGGTACAATGGGTGGACGCCAAGTCCTTATCCTTTGCAATGGTCCATGAAACTACCCTAGAATGGGAAAATCATTACCTAGACCTCCGAGAGGGTAAGGTGCGCATCGATGCAGACCTTTTTCAAGCCGGAAATGACGGGGGGCAAGTTTGGATAAGCCCCAATCGGCAAGCCTTTCCTGGAAATTCCGTTCGCTTCTACCACAACCTGTATTCGACCTTTCTCAGTATCCCCTACACGCTTACCGATACCTTGGTGACCATCACTCCATTGGATAATCGGGTCTTCAATGGCATCAGTTATCCAACACTGGAGGCAAAAGTGAAAGATGGTAAACTTTTAGGGCCATCCAACCGCTACGAACTTTTGATTGACCCAACTACTGGCCAGTTGGCTTGGGTGCTATTTGCAGTGACTTTCTACGACAAAGGCAATCAGGTGCAGGAAGCTTTGAAATACGAAGACTACCGAGACGCAGGTGGCTTGATCTTCCCAAGAGTGATTACCGGTTACCAAATCGAAAATGATTCGAGCACCCGAATCCGATACCAAACTAGCTTTTCAGACGTGTTTTTAGTCAAAGAAGAACTCGATTCTGATCTATTTGAAATGCCTAAAACTGCAGTTAAGTCCAATTGATAGCGAAAAAGGATAGCAGCTTACTTGCTGCAAACAAAAAAGGAGACAAAAACTTGTCTCCTTTTTTTAGCTCATGGATTCTTTAGGAAATCACTGACCCAGGTGATGTCACCTCGTGTGGCTGGAGCAATTTGAGTTTACCATCCTTATCTGACGCCATCAAAATCATCCCTTCACTATCGATTCCCATCATGTTTCGTGGAGCCAAGTTGATCAACATGGTCACTTGCTTGCCCACCAAAAACACAGGATCAAAATGCTCGGCAACACCACTCAAGACAGTGCGATGCCCTAAGCCAATATCTACTTTCAACTTCAACAATTTTTTGGATTTGGGCATTGCTTCGGCCTCCAAAACCGTGACCACTCGCATATCTAACTTTGCAAAATCATCGTAAGTAATCAGCTCCTTCATCGGAGTAACTGGGAGGTCTGCAGCTTCATTCATTTTTTTAGCATTTACAAGTTTCTGAATTTGTTTCTCGACTACTTCATCTTCAATTTTCTCAAATAAGAGTCCTATTTCCCCCAAGGCTCGATTGGATTGAATCAAATTTCCATTTCCTGCATCCGCCCAGGTAGTGGCTTGCATCCCAAAGGTACGGTACAATTTTTGGGCAGTAAATGGCAAGAATGGCTCAGATAGAATGGCCAAATTAGCTGCCACATTCAAGGCAATATTTAGAATAGTCTGGGTGCGGGCCACATCTGTTTTGATCTCTTTCCAAGGCTCAGTATCAGCCAAGTACTTATTCCCCATGCGTGCCAAATCCATCATCAATCCTTGGGCTTCACGGAAACGGAAGCGCTCAATGGAGGCGGCAATTTTTTCTGGAAATCCTTCCAACTCCCGAAGTAAATCCTCGTCAATCCCTCTCAGTTCTCCTCGAGCAGGCACTATTCCATCAAAAAACTTTTGCGTGAGCACCACGGCACGATTGACAAAATTGCCATAGATAGCTACCAACTCCGAATTGGTTCTTGTTTGAAAATCCTTCCAGGTAAAATCATTATCCTTCGTCTCGGGTGCATTGGCGGTCAGCACATACCGAAGTAAATCCTGCTGCCCAGGAAACTCTTCCAAGTATTCATGAAGCCACACAGCCCAATTTCGGGAAGTAGAGATCTTGTCTCCCTCCAAATTTAGAAACTCATTTGCAGGCACATTATCCGGGAGAATATATCCTCCGTGGGTTTTTAAGATTGCCGGAAAAATGATGCAGTGGAATACAATGTTATCCTTGCCGATAAAGTGAACTAGCTTGGTATCCTTGTCTTTCCAATAAGGTTCCCAATCAATTCCTTTTTCTTTCGCCCACTCCTTGGTAGCCGAGATGTAGCCAATTGGAGCATCAAACCAAACATACAGCACCTTCCCTTTGGCAGTAGGAAGAGGTACGGGTATGCCCCAATCCAAATCTCGAGTCATGGATCTTGCTTGGAGTCCATCTCCTGCCTCTAGCCAAGAGCGGCATTGGCCCAAGACATTGTTTTTCCAATCGTCCCCATGCTCCTCCAAAACCCATTTTTTCAAGAAATCCTGGTAGCGAGCCAAGTCCAAAAACCAGTGGGTAGTATCTTTCAAAATGGGAGTTCTACCGCTCAACTTGGATTTGGGATTGATCAAGTCGGTAGGACTGAGAGAGGTTCCACATTTTTCACACTGATCTCCATAGGCATGCTCGTTACCGCATTTAGGGCAAGTACCTTCAATGTAGCGGTCAGCCAGAAACTGATCCGCCTCCTCATCGTAGTATTGAGCGGTGCTCTGCTCCAAAAATTCCCCTTTCTGGTACAAATTCGTAAAAAACTCCTGAGCCGTCTCGTGATGGATGGGAGCAGAAGTACGTGAGTAATGGTTGAAACTTATCCCAAATTGCTCAAAGCTCCCCTTCATCATCTCATGGTAATGATCCACTACCTGTTGCGGCGTCTTTCCTTCTTTCGCTGCCTTGATCGTAATGGCTACGCCATGCTCATCAGAGCCACAGATGTAGGCGACATCTCTTCCTTGGGAGCGCAAGTAGCGCACATAAATATCAGACGGAATATAGCAGCCCGCCAAGTGACCAATATGAAGTGGTCCATTTGCATAGGGCAATGCTGAAGTAACGGTATAGCGTTTAAATTTGGTGTCGCTCATGTGGGTGTCGTATCGCGTCTAGAAAAAAACAAGTGCTTTTCTAAAACTAGAAGCAAAGATAGAAAATTCAAGGGAAGCCTGTAACCCAATAGCCCTATAAAATCGGTTCAAAGGCAATTCCCCCTAGATTCAGAATCCAGTCAAAAAAATGAAGGCACAATTCACTTCAAAGCGCAAATTCTTGAGCCTTAACCCTTATTTTTACCCTAGAAATTTTAGCCTTGCATGACTCACTCCGAAGCCGCACATCGTATCCAAGAACTTTCCCAGCAGCTCAATTACCACAACCAGCTGTATTACCAAGAAAGCCGTACAGAAATTTCTGATTACGATTTTGATCAGCTTTTGGAGGAGTTAATTCGCTTGGAAAAAGCATTTCCCGA
>CANHCD010000020.1 GCA_947458795.1 Cyclobacteriaceae bacterium
TTCAAATTCACCCTACCAATCCCGATATCGTATGGGTGGGTTCCATGGGTGGATTGTACTCCAAAAACAAAGAAAGAGGTCTCTACAAGACCATAGATGGGGGTAAAACCTGGAAGAAGGTGCTCTACATTGACGACAATACCGGGGTCATTGACATCAAGGTACATCCGACCAACCCAAATATCCTGCTTGCAGCAAGCTGGGAACGGTTCCGTCAAGCACATGACTTTATTGGCAATGGCAAAGGCTCTACCATCTGGAGATCAGAAGATGGAGGAGATACCTGGAAAAAATCGGTGAGCGGTTTTCCACAAGATGAGTTTGTAGGCAGAATCGGATTTGATTTCAGTCTTTCTAGTCCAGAAGTAGTATATGCACTTTTGGACAACCAGGGCAAGTCAACCAAGCCAGCTCCTGCTCCAAGACAGCGCCCTGGAGCTCAGCCGGAAGAAAATCCAATTAAGTTGGAGGAATTTTCCACCATGACCCTCGACCAAGCCTTGGCCTTGGAAGACAAGCGCTTGGAGTCATTTCTTCGCAGAAACCAGTTTGCTAGCAAATACACTCCTGCAGAATTGAAGCGCCAGTTAAAAACTGGTAAAATCACAACCACCCAAATTGCCAACTACCTAGGAGGCGCTGTAGATGCCAATGCCGCGATGTTTGGTGCTCCGATCAAAGGTGCAGAGGTATACCGATCCACGGACAGTGGTAAAAACTGGTCCCTAGTATCTGAATCAGATATCAGCCAATTGTACAATTCCTATGGCTATTGGTTTGGAGAGATTCGGGTAAGCACTACCGACGAAAACGAAATCTTTGTGTTGGGGGTGCCGCTATTGGTTTCTCGTGACGGAGGAAAGAACTTTTCCCGTACCGACTCCATCGGCAGACCTCACTCCGACCACCAGGCCATGTGGATCAATCCTAAGGATAGTAAGCACATCCTACTCGGTAACGATGGTGGATTGTATAGAAGTTACGGCGGTGGATCTCGTTGGGATCACTTGAACACCCAGATGCCAATCTCCCAGTTTTATTCCATCATGGTAGACAATGCTACGCCTTACAATATTTATGGCGGCATGCAAGACAATGGGGTATGGTATGGCAAGTCCACCAACGCACCTGAAGATCCTTGGGAGTCGCTTTATGGAGGTGATGGCATGGTCGTGGCAGTTGATACACGCAACAACGACATCGTCTACACCGGTTCACAGTTTGGAAACTACGTCCGCATCAACAAAAAGACGAATGAGCGCAAGCGCATCACCCCAGGCCACGACATCGGGAAGGCTCCGAACCGTTGGAACTGGAGAACGCCAGCTGAGCTAAGCTACCACAACCAGGACATCGTCTACATGGGTTCGCAGTACGTATATCAGTCCCTAGATCAAGGAAATACCTGGACTACGATCTCTCCAGATTTAACGAAAAATCAAAAGAGTGGAAATGTGCCTTTTGCTACGCTATCCGTAGTGGAGGAGTCACCACTTGAATTTGGAACACTCTATGCTGGATCAGATGACGGCAATGTCTGGGTTACGCGTAACAATGGCGGCAGCTGGACTAGCTTGAATGCTGGCCTTCCTCAAGATCGTTGGGTGAGCAGCATCTCTCCTTCGGCTACCAAAGAGGGGCTAGTTTACATTACGCTCAATGGCTACCGGTACGATGAGTTTACCGCCTATGTCTACAAAAGCGAAGACTATGGCAAGACTTGGACGTCTATCGCTTCCAACCTACCCAATGAGTCGGTGAATATCATCATTGAAGATCCAAAGATGTCCAACATCCTGTATTTGGGTACAGACCATGGACTCTATGTAAGTTTGGATACTGGAAAAAACTGGAACCTATTCCAAGGCCAAATCCCGAATGTAGCCATCTACGACATGGTCATCCAGGACCGTGAAAACCACCTAGTGATCGGTACTCACGGCCGAAGTGTCTATGTGGTGGATCTGAAGCCTATCCACCAATGGGCTACTCCAGCGCCTTTGGTGATGGAGAAAAAGTAAATCAAGTCCTGTACAAAAAAGCCCTTCCAAAATTGAATTTGGAAGGGCTTTTTTATGGATTTAAGCTCGGCTTATATTGAGGAGTTGAAGGTTAAAATAATTTAAATCCTACAGAAAGTACCCATTGATTGAGTCGGTTATCCGTGGTATAGGAACCAACATTCTCCGTGAAATTACTAAGCCCCCCTTCGTATTTCCCTTCAATGGAAAGGTTGCCTAGATCTACACCGACACCAGCTTGGTAGCCGAAGGTTGCATTTTTGAAATCGATATTTTTAACCGTGGTATCTGCTTCCTTTAGCGAAGAATCTATGTTGAAACTGGCAATTGGTCCTGCCATCACTCGAATGATTTTGAGCATTCTAAATCCTGCCATTACGGGCACATCCAAACGATTAAACTTGGCTTCGTATTGAGTGGGAGAAACACTACTTATTGGAGGCAATTCAAGTTTAAATTTTCCGCTGGTCTGTGTAAACAATACCTCCGGCTGAACAAAAAATCCAACTCCACCAAACCGAGCAAACACCCCTAGGTGATACCCCATTTGCGCATCGCTGGGTACAAGCTGCTCTCCTTCGAAATTTACTTGCGTACTACTCAATCCCGCTTTGATACCAAACCCATTTTTTTGGGCATATACGGAGAGTGAACTCAGGGTAACTAAGACAATTAAAGCTAGCTTTTTCATGGTCCTTCAGATTTAGTTGGAAAATTAAAGTAGAACTACAGGTACAATTCTTCTGCCAAAACGAAGCAAGAAGAAATTTAGTGTACGTTTTTTTTGAATCAATAGTTACATAGGCCTGAAATGAGGCCGAAAAGGATGGAATGAAAAAATAATTTTCTAAAGTCTAGATTTAATGATCCAAAGCTATTCCTCAATCAGGAAGAGGCTAAGGCAATTTGCTTTGCCAATATTCCTATGCCTTCCTTGAACGTTTTAGGACGATAGCCCAATTGATCCACCGCCTTTTGAATGATAAACCCTGTCTTCATCGGTCTTCGCGCCGGCTGCGTAAATCGGGTAGAATCCGTGCGAACAATCAACTCCTTGTTTAAGCCAAAGAAATCAGCCGTCTGCATGGCCATATCGTATGGAGTCAGCAATTCGGATCCAGAAATGTTAAACACACCCCTGGCTCCTTGCTCGGCAATTAAAATACATCCCGCTGCCAAATCCTCCGCCAAGGTTGGGGTTCGCACCTGATCATCCACCACCTGAATTTGCTTGCCCGCTTCCAAAGAAGACTTGACCCAGAGGATGATATTGGATCTACTCAAATCATTGGCAAGTCCATAAACCAAGACCGTCCGCGCAATCGCCCATTTCAAGGTAGAGTTCTTGAGCAGCTCCTCTCCGTCCAACTTGGTTTGCCCATAGTAATTGACTGGATCCGGTAGCGCTTCCTCGGTGTAGGGATTTTGTCCATCCTCACCAGAAAAAATAAAATCTGTTGACACAAAAATAAAGTGACTTCCAATCTTCTCTGCCGCGCGCACCAGATAGGAGGTCGCAAGCACATTGGCACGGTGGCAACCCTCTTGGTTTTTTTCACAGTCATCCACATGGGTCATCGCTGCTCCATGAATCAGCACATCTGGACGAAGTCGTGCCAAATTCTCCTCCACCTCCTGCTCATTTTCAATATCCAAACTTTGGTACATAAACCCTGTACCCGAGAGCCTGCAGGAACCTCTGCCGGTAGCAATCACGTCAAAATTCCCTTGTGCTACTAGCTGCTCTACCAACTTCTGACCCAACAAGCCATTAGCTCCCGTGATCAAGATTTTTGGCTTATTGGACAACTGGATAGACATAGCCGAATTCTTTTTCAATTTTCTTTCGTGACATTTTTTCTACCGTAACCTTCATGAGTACGGGTTCCAAAGGAACTTCACGGGCTGTTTTCTCTGCTGCAATCTTATCTACAACCTCCAAGCCTTGGATCACCTGGCCAAAGACCGTGTATTCAAAATCCAAGTGAGGTGTTCCCCCTAGTGCTGCATAGGCCTTCACCTGTTCAGGAGTGTAGTCCTTGGTGAGTTTCAAGGACAAGGTCTTGGCAATCTCATCCCGTTTGGCAAGCAACAGCTGCGTCAAACTATCCATTTTTCCTTCTGCAAATAAGCGGCTGTAGTCTTCCTTCATCTGCTTTTGGCTCTCCAGCTGCATAAACTGAAATACTGCTTTCTGCAAAGCAGGAAAATCCGTCGTCAATTCCAACTCCTCGTAAGTTCTTCCCTGCACGATGTAAAACTGAGAGCCGTTGCTCCGCTTT
Organism: Cyclobacteriaceae bacterium; assembly: GCA_947458795.1. Taxonomy (GTDB): domain Bacteria; phylum Bacteroidota; class Bacteroidia; order Cytophagales; family Cyclobacteriaceae; genus Algoriphagus. The sequence goes on from CANHCD010000020.1 coordinate 4,304, forward strand.
TGTGGGTTGATGTTATCCCCCTGTCTTGCTGCAGCGATCATTCCCTTGATGTGCACATGCTTACGCTGAATCTCTGCAGGTAGCGTTGGCCATTCTTGAGCTGGTAGGCCCTCCTTTCCAAACACATCTCCACCTTGAACCATAAAGCCTTGAATGACTCGGTGAAACTGGGTGGAATCAAACCTGCCATCCTCTGCCAAGGATAAAAAATTAGACTTGTGCTCAGGCGCATCATCAAATAGAATCGCCTTAATCTCTCCATGCCGGGTGGAGATGGTGACCACATAGTCCTTGTCTTTGCCACAAGCCGAAAAGCTCAGCACAAAAAGAAAGAAGATTAAAACTCGCATTTTCTTGTTCATCTCAATGAGGGGATTGTTTGATCTGTTCTAAAATAGTTTTTCCTCCAGCCTGAAGGACCTGTATTGCCAATGCTTCACCCAACTGCTCTGCCTCCGTAAGAGACCCTGTTAGTTCCAACACGATGCGCTGCTGCCCATCCAAACTCACAATTCCTCCCTTGAGATGGACTTGGTTGTCCGCCAGTGTTGCCAACGCAAAAACGGGGATGCTACAGCCACCTTCCAGAACCCGTAAATACGCACGCTCGGCGCGCAAACAAATGGCTGTTGCTGTATCATTACAAGCAGAAACAATGGCTTCACGAAGCTTGGAATCAAGACTCGTGCAAGCTTCAATGGCAATGGATCCCTGTCCTACTGCAGGTATAAATTGATTTAAGTCTAAATGCTCCACCACCAGGTTTGCATAACCCATGCGGTAAACCCCAGCATAGGCCAACAGTAAGGCATCGCAAAGACCCTCCTCCATTTTTCGAATGCGGGTCTGCAGGTTTCCACGCACATCCACCGTTTTTGCATGTGGGTAAAAATGCTTGAGGGTCGCTATTCTTCTGGTCGAAGAGGTTCCAATAGTTATTTCTTTGCTTGCATCTGCTAAGGAAAGATTCGTCTGTGCGGATAAAAGCACATCCTGGGCTTGCTCACGAACTGAAAAGGCAATCAGCTCCAAACCTTCCCCCAACTTGGAGGGCATGTCCTTTGCGGAATGCACAGCAATGTCGATCCTTCCATCCAACAACTGATCCTCTAGCTCTTGGGTAAAAACCCCTTTGGATCCAATCTTTGAAATGGAAACATCCAAAACCTGGTCTCCCTTCGTATCGATCTGGACGATTTCCGAAGCCAGGCCAGCCTTTTTGAGCAAGTCTGCCACATAGTAAGCCTGCCAGAGGGCAAGTTTGCTTGCGCGTGTTCCAATTTTTACAATCCGATTACTCACTGCTTTTCACGCTTTAATGATTTCTTAACCACAGAATCTACCACAAATTTGATGATTTCTGCTGCAACATTTACGCCAGTAGCACCTTCTATTCCTTCCAAGCCGGGAGAACTATTGACTTCCAAAATCAAAGGACCTCGCAAAGATTGAAGCATGTCCACCCCTGCTACATCCAAGCCTAAGGCCTTGGCAGCATTCAGAGCTGCCTGCTTTTCAGCTCGACTCAATTTGATCACAGTAGCCACTCCTCCTCGATGAAGGTTGGAGCGAAATTCCCCTTCTGCACCCTGACGCTTCATGGCTCCCACGACCTTTCCGTTCACTACGAATGCACGAATATCTGATCCCTTTGCCTCTTTGATGTACTCCTGAACTATTATTCTGGCCTTCAAGCCATGAAAGGCCTCCACCACGGACTGGGCAGCTTTCTTGGTTTCGGCCAGCACCACTCCCAAGCCCTGCGTTCCTTCCAATAATTTGATAATCACAGGAGCTCCACTTACCTGCTCGATAAGCTGCTTCTCTCCTCCCTTGGAAAAATTAGTAAAGGCTGTCTTGGGCATTCCCAAGCCATTTTTTGAAAGAATCTGTAAACTCCGCAGCTTATCCCTGCTTCGAACAATCGCCTGCGAAGTGACTGCAGAAAAGGCGCCCATCAACTCAAATTGTCGAACCACAGCCGTACCATAGAAGGTTACGGATGCCCCAATTCGAGGAATAATTGCGTCCACACCCTCCAAACGCTGCCCCTTGTAGATGATGGAAGGACCTTCTTGCTCAATGATCAGATCACACAGACTGTGGTCTACCACTAGGGCCTCATGACCCGCCTTTTGAATCTCTTCGATCAAGCGTTGTGTTGAAAATAGTTTTGGGTTCCTCGAAAGGACAGCAATTTTCATTTCTTTTTGCGGTAGGGTTTACCTAAGTTGGTTTTGGATACATCCACGAGAAATCTACCCCGTAGAATTTTTCTACCCAGCAGAATGGAATTTTTCATGCTCGACCGATCGCTGAGCGTAAACTCGGCTCGAAAGGTTTCTCCTGCAAGTTGGAGCTTTGTTTCTATCAGGTAGCGGACCTCAACCTGTCCGAAGGAGTTTTTGACTTTCTTTTCTCTATACGACTCAAAAAAAAGGGTTTTGCCCGTGAATTTCTTGTGCGCGGGCATCAGGATTTTGAAATAAAGCAATTTGCGCCCTTCTACCTCTTCAATCCGAATTTCTTCTGCATGCAAGCTGCTCGTGTAGGCTCCGGTATCAATTTTGGCTCCCACAAGATTTAGTCCCAACTCAGGGAGCGTGATTTTTTCCTTCCGTCCAAGAACCTTCTTTTCCATCTCCCTAGTTTTTGGACATCATCAAAAGAATCTCCATGGATAAGTCAGTGAAAATCATTTTCGCATTCCCATTTCGTTCCAAATGATAATGCGCAGCATTAAAGGTTTCATAGAGCTGGAGCGCATGCTCCTCCGTCAACATCTTTTTACTGATGTTGTTGATGAAGGTTCGATCCTCGTCGGTAGTGCGGAGGAGGTGGTCCAAGTCAAGGTTTTTCAATAAGATCTCACGGGTCACATTCAATCCTGCAAGCATGAGAGACTTTTGTGATTCCTTGTCCGCCTTATGAAAATCCTCCGAAAGCTGGAAGATCTCTTTTAAATTTTTGGTAGCGCAAAGGCGAAACCAGTCCCGAAGCTGACGGACAGTCTGGTCCTCTACCTGATCAATCAACTGAAAAGCAGTCCGCATGTTGCCGTCCGCCAACATGGCAATCTGAGCTGCTGCCTTGGCTTCGCATCTGCCCGTTTCTACCAGGTGACTGCTCACTTCCTCGTCTGAAAATGCACGAACGAGTATTTTTTGTGTTCGCGATAAAATGGTAGTCAGCAGTTGGTCGGCTTGGGAAGTGACCAGCAAGAAAAGGGTCTTGGCTGGGGGCTCTTCGATAATCTTGAGTAGGGAATTCGCTGCCGAAGGGTGCAAATATTCAGGTGCCCAGATGAGCATGATTTTATAGCCGCCCTCAAAGGACATCAAAGACAGGGTTTGGATCATTTTCCGAGCCGCTGCTTTGGTGATATTCAACTGCTTTTTTTCAAATCCATTGAAGTAGATGAAGTCGTGCACATTGCCGTAGGGCTGCCCCAAGACAAACTTCCGCCAGTTGCCCAGCAGGTCGGACTTGCCATCAGTGCCCTCCTCATCTCCATCCTCTTCCTTGGAAGAAGCAACTACAGGAAATGCAAAATTTAAGTCAGGAAGAATCAATTTACTCATCCGCTGGCACGAACCGCAGGTACCACAGGAATCGGTATCCGATTTTTGTTCGCAGTAGAGGTAGCTTGCCAGCGCGAGTGCCAAAGTCAAATTGGCTGACCCTTCCGGCCCATGAAATAAGAGGGCATGGGCGAGATGATTCAGCTTAACCGCGTTAAGTAGCTTTTCTTTGGTTTCCGGAAGTCCGGGGATCGCTGCAAACTGCATAGTGCGGTGGGTCAGGAAGTTTTATCCCAAATTCTATAGCTTTTGGTCAAATCAAAAACCTTATCGAGAATTTCTTTTTCAGCGGGCCCCCATTCTTTCCCTCTTCGAGCATAAACTGCCTGAGCGGTCTCATGAAATTTAGGAGGCGTAAACGTGGAAAAACCTGCTGCACCACCCCAAGCAAAGGAAGGGATAAAATTTCGTGGATAGCCATCTCCAAATACGTTTGCTCCCACACCGATGACGGTACCCGTATTAAACATGGTGTTGATGCCACACTTGCTGTGGTCTCCCATCATCAGGCCACAAAACTGGAGCCCAGTATTGGCAAACCCTCCTTTGGTATAATCCCAGAGTTTAACGGGCGCATAGTTGTTTTTGAGATTGGAGGTATTCGTGTCTGCACCCAGATTGCACCATTCTCCAATCACTGAATTGCCCAAAAATCCATCGTGACCTTTGTTGGAATAGCCCATAATCACCGAATTGGACACTTCTCCACCCACTTTCGAATAGGGCCCAATGGTGGTATCTCCTCGTAATTTTGCGCCCATATTGACCGTGGAACCTTCGCATAGCGCAAAAGGGCCTCGAATCAAGGCGCCTTCCTGTACCTCGGAGTTTCTTCCCAAGTAAATAGGACCTCCTTCAGCATTGAGTACTGCAGCTCTGATTTGAGCCCCCTCTTCAATAAAAATCTGATGCTCCCCATAGCAGCGGGTGTGGGGATCTAGGATGGGATTGGAAGTTCTTCCGGCAGTGATCAGGGTAAAATCCTTTCGGATTTCAGCCGCATTGAATTGGAAAATATGCCAGGTTTTTTGAAGTAGCACGGGTTCTTGTGCTGCTTGAATGATTTTCTTTTCAGAGGCAAAAGCCAAGGTTTTTTCATGCCCTCCACAAGCTGTGGCCAACAAGGTTTTCCCAAAAAATAAGGCCTCATCCTCTTTTAGGGAAGAGACTTGTTGCCAAGAAGTCGAATCAGGCAACCAGGAACCATTGATGGCGATGGCCTGCAGCTCTGCTCGTGGAAAAAGAGTTTGTAGGTAGTCTTGAGTCCAATAGGACAGCACTGCTCCTGTGTATTTCTCCCATTTCTCGGAAATTTTTAGAATCCCTACACGAAGGTCAGCAACTGGCCGAGTAAAGGTGAAGGGAAGGAGAGACCCGCGTATGGCAGGATCGTCAAACAACAGAAGGTGCTTCATAGAACAAAAATAAAAAAGTCTCCCGGAATACATGCTCCGGGAGACTTTTTCGAAGGACGAAAGTCCAAATTACTTTTTCGCGTAGCGCTTGTTGAATTTCTCCACACGACCTGCAGTATCCAACAACATTTTCTTACCTGTATAGAACGGGTGAGATTCAGAGCTAACTTCAATCTTGTACACTGGATAAGAGTTGCCATCTGTCCACACGATAGTTTCGTTGGTTTCGATGGTAGACTTGGTCAAAAACTTGAACTCACTAGAGGTGTCGTAAAATACTACATCTCTATAGTTTGGATGAATATCGCTTTTCATGCTATTGCTAGTTTTAAGTATTGCTTTTCTGAAATGAGGCACAAAGATATCCTTTTAAATAAATCCGACCAAATGTTTGTCAAGGATTTATTGAAAATCACCCAAAACCTCGAAAAAAATCTGGTTTACTTACTTTTAAAGTCGCCCCGTTTGATGGAGCGGATAAATTGAGACCAGGCAAAGGGGTCCAAAATACGCAAGGGCCTAGGGCCATATATATCTTGATTTTGGAGCATTTGAGACTCCTGGAAGGCCCTAAAATTCTCATTGCCAGAAGCTGGCATCGACTCCGCCCAACGGAGCAGCATCTCAGGACGCATGTTCGTTCGGCTAATGGACATCGGATCTACCACCGACATGGTGAGCACCGCTTGCTTAAACTCATCTTCAGTCGGATAAGGCATGACCTCAATTTCAGCAAGTGCGATTTCGTCCACTTCCATGGTCAAAATCAAGGAGATGCGGTCATTCTCCATTTTTTGAGGCACATTGAAGGTTTGCTTCTTCAAACCAATAAACGTGAATACGATGGTATCTCCTTCAAGAACAGGCATTGAAAAATACCCAAATCGTCCAGAAACAGTTCCCCTACCTTTTTTGGGTACATAAATATTTACCCCAGGAACAGCGTCTGTACTATCCGCATTGAGGATAATTCCCGAAAGTTGGACGACTTTTTTTTCCTGATTATCTTGAGCAATCAAGTCTTGCGCGCAGAAAAAAAATCCCGACAACAGAATTAGCGCATATAAATAGGTTATTTTCACGAATATTGGGTTCAAAGATGTTCTGCCCTTGGACTTCTTGATGATTTTAAGCCAATTTCAGCGATTATTTTCGTTTCACCTCGTTCCCGAAGTTAAAACTTACTAATGAGACTCAAAAATATCAGTTTAAACTATGGTTTGCGAATTTTTAAAGCACTTTCGGAAGAACCGAGGGTCCGCATCCTACATTTATTGATGCAGAATAAGGAATTAAGCATCTCAGACCTGGAACTAATTTTGGACTTTACCCAAACAAAAACGAGCCGCCACTTGATATACCTAAAGAATGCCGGTCTCCTAGGTAGCCGCAGGACGGATCAGTGGATGTTTTACTACATCTTGGAGGAATACCTTGAAATCTTGCAACAGATCTTCAAACTGATTCAGAAAGATGCCAACCTAACCAAGGATCAAGAAACCTACGAAATCCTAAAGTCCAACCGAGAACTAGCAGCCAATAAAATACAAAACAACCAGTACAGACGCTAAGTCAATTGAAAACCTACCAGCATCTTTTCTTCGATCTAGACCACACGCTCTGGGATTACGATCGGAATGTGCGCGAATCCCTCTCCGAACTGTACCAAATTTATGCCTTGCAAGACTTAGGCATTCCGACCTTCGAGCAGTTTTTCTCCTCTTTTCATACGGTCAACTACCAATTGTGGGATGACTACAACCTCGGCAAAATCGACAAACAAGGACTGCGACGAGAACGCTTCCCCCGGATTTTCACCCATGCTGGCGGGAATGCTGCTGCGATCCCCGCCCCTTTTGAGGAGGATTTCATGCACCGCACCTCCTCCAAACCTCATTTATTCCCTTATTCCAAAGAGATTTTGGACTACTTGAAAAAAAAGTACCGCTTACACCTCATTACCAATGGATTTAACGAGTCCCAAGCAAAAAAAATGAATTCCTCCGGGCTGAATGGCTACTTCGAATTGATCGTCACTTCGGAAACTACGGGTCATAAAAAGCCAGATCCACGAATTTTCTACTATGCGCTGGAGCAACTTCAAGCAAATGCCGCTGCCTGCCTCATGATCGGTGACAACCCCAACTCAGACATTCTTGGAGCACAGCGAGCGGCCATAGACCAAGTGTATTTCAATCCCGAGGGAAAATCCATAGACCTCAAGCCCACCTACGAAATCCGACACCTACAAGAACTAGAGCTCCTTTTGTGAGGAAAAGCAGCTCCACATTCCTAGGGATATCCTATCTTTGTTTCCTTAATTCACACAAACGCAATCACCATGTTAAAGGGATTTTTCAACGTACCTACTCCAGTAAATGAGCCAATAAAGGCATACGCTCCAGGAAGCCCCGAGCGAAAAGAACTTCAAGCCATGCTGGCCACACTCCGTTCCCAACAAAAAGACATTCCCATGTATATCGGGAGCGAAGAGGTGCGAACAGGCAAGACGAGGACAGTTTCTCCCCCTCACGATCACCAGCACATCTTAGGTCGCTTTCACGAAGGAGACCGCTCCCATGTAGAGCAGGCTATCCAAGCTGCATTAGGAGCGAAGGAAGCCTGGGAAAATATGGCCTGGGAACAGCGTGCAGCTATTTTCCTAAAAGCCGCCGACTTACTCGCAGGCCCTTACCGTGCCCGAATCAATGCCGCTACCATGCTTGGACAATCCAAAAATGCCTTTCAGGCAGAGATTGATGCCGCATGTGAATTTATAGACTTCCTTCGCTTCAATGTAAAATACATGTGCGAAATCTATTCCCAGCAGCCTCCCGTTTCTGGAGCTGGAGTTTGGAATAGATTGGAGCAGCGGCCCCTCGAGGGCTTCGTATTTGCCTTAACTCCCTTCAACTTTACAGCCATTGCAGGCAACTTGCCTACTTCAGCCGCGCTGATGGGAAACACCATCGTGTGGAAGGTGGCCTACACCCAGATCTATTCCGCCCAAGTACTCATGGAAGTATTCAAAGAGGCCGGCGTACCTGATGGCGTGATCAACTTGGTCTATGTGGACGGCCCAACAGCAGGAGACGTGATTTTCAAGCACCCAGATTTTGCGGGAATCCACTTCACCGGATCAACAGGTGTTTTTCAACACATCTGGAAGACGGTGGGCGAAAACATCACCCGCTACAAATCTTACCCAAGAATCGTGGGGGAAACAGGAGGCAAAGACTTTGTCTTGGCACACAAATCCGCCAATCCAAAGGCAGTAGCTGTCGGACTTGTTCGTGGTGCTTTTGAATACCAAGGCCAAAAATGCTCTGCGGCATCGAGAGCATACCTTCCTTCCAACCTCTGGGAAGAAATAAAAAATTACATGCTTGAAGACCTAGCATCGATGACCATGGGAGGCACTGAGGACTTCAGCAACTTTATCAATGCGGTAATCGATGAAAAATCCTTTGACAAAATTGCGGCATACATCGAGCAGGCCAAGGCTGCTCCCGGTATAGAGATCATCGCTGGTGGCAAGTACGACAAGTCAAAGGGCTACTTCATCGAACCAACAGTCATCCTCACTCAGGACCCCATGTACAAGACCATGTGTGAGGAGATCTTTGGTCCAGTTTTGACCATCTATGTGTACCATGAGGAGCATTTTGAGACCGTTTTGGAATTAGTAGATCAAACGTCTCCCTATGCACTTACCGGTGCCGTTTTCTCTCAGGACCGCTATGCCATTGAGTTAGCCACTCAAAAATTGAAGCATGCAGCTGGCAATTTCTACATCAACGACAAGCCAACAGGTGCAGTCGTTGGACAGCAGCCATTCGGTGGCGCTAGAGCCTCTGGTACAAATGACAAAGCAGGCTCCATGATCAACTTGCTCCGTTGGGTATCTCCGCGCACCATCAAAGAAACATTCGTTTCCCCTACCGACTACCGCTATCCTTTCTTGGAAAAAAACCTTTGAGGTTTAGGTCCAACCTTTGAGGTTTACCAAAAACCTCGAAGGTTTATAATCCCATCTGTAGGTTTCCCAAAACCTCGAAGGTTTAAAATTCCATCTGGAGGTTTACCAAAACTTCGAAGGTTTCAAAGCTGAATAATTAAACCTTCGAGGTCCAAAAAAGACCTCAAAGGTTAGTCCCAACCTTTGAGGTTTACCAAAACCTCGAAGGTTTAAAATTCCATCTGGAGGTTTACCAAAACTTCGAAGGTTTCAAAGCTCAATAATTAAACCTTCGAGGTCCAAAAAAGACCTCAAAGGTTAGGTCCAACCTTTGAGGTTTACCAAAA
>CANHCD010000021.1 GCA_947458795.1 Cyclobacteriaceae bacterium
CAGGAACTACTGGGGCACCTGCAGTGACGATGATTTTATCGTAGGGTGCATGCGCAGGAATGCCAGCGGTACCATCTCCATAAAACAGTTGAAGCTGAATTCCCAGTCGCTGCAGAAAGCGGCTGGTGTGCTCAAAAAGCTTTTTTTGATACTCGATGCTAATCACTTCAGCGCCCAACAAGTGTAAGATGCAAGCTTGGTACCCTGATCCTGTACCGATTTCGAGTATTTTATCTCCAGGGGAAACAGCCAGAAGTGAGGATTGAAAAGCTACCGTAAATGGCTGCGAGATGGTCTGTCCCTCACCAATAGGAAATGCCTTGTCCTCATAGGCATGAGAAATCAAGGCCGTATCAAAAAAAAAGTGGCGTGGCAGCGTATTGATTGCTTCCAATACCGCTTCGTTTTGGATACCCTTTTTTCGAAGTTCGGCTACTAGTGCTTTTCGCTTTCCTTTGTGTAGGTAGGTATCTTCTAACTTGAGCATGAATTTTGGACTTGAGCTCTCGAAGATAATTGATTAATTGCCGTACTTTGAATCCGTAAAGGCAATTTTTGGTATAGATTGCCAGAAGTATCTAAAAGACAGCGCATGTTTACTGGAATTATTGAATCCATCGGAACCCTCAGTCAAATCAAAACCGAAGGAACAAATACTCATTTCTATTTTTCTAGTCCCTTGTATTCCGAATTGAAGGTGGATCAATCTTTGGCACACGATGGGGTCTGTCTTACGGTAGTTGAACTTATCCCGGGTGGATACCGCGTGACAGCAATCGACGAAACCTTGCAAAAGACCAATTTATCCTCTTGGAAAATAGGCAAAAAGGTAAACTTGGAGCGTTGCATGGCTGCAAATGGACGATTTGATGGGCACATTGTACAGGGACATGTGGACCAGATTGGGACGATTCAGCGGATTTTGGATCAAGACGGTTCTTGGCTTGTAGATGTCAGTTACGATGCATCCTTGGGGAATGTGACGGTAGAAAAAGGCTCCATCACCATGAATGGAACCAGTCTTACCTGCTTCAATTCTGCTCCTGGAGCTTTTTCGGTAGCCATTATCCCCTATACCTACGAGTTCACTAATTTCCATGAACTGAAAGCAGGGGATCAAATCAACCTAGAGTTTGATATCGTCGGCAAATACATTCAGCGGATTACCAAAGGCTATCTTTGAGTCAATTTCTTTGGCGTACAAACAAAAAATGGCAGCAAGGATTTCTTGCTGCCATTTTTTGTTTTAAGAGTACTTATACCTTGATGTAGATTTTATTTTTATCCATCAGGAACCCAATGCTCCAAATCAAGAGCATGTAGGAAATGGCAAATAGGAAGGATGCATTTTTAGGTTCCAGCCAGCTGGTAAACCCTTTAGCGTAGATCACATCTTGCAAGTTGCTATCGCCAACAGGAATGAAGGAAATAAGTGCGATGACAATCCCAGAGCATACGTACAGGATGAGTGGATTGCGGCCAAAGGCCTGGAAGAAGTAGGTCCATTTGGAGAATTTAGCTACCTCAATTACAAAAATCAAAAGTGATAAAAGCACTAATTCCCAGCCAACAGTAAGCAATACGTAGGGGCTAGTCCAAATCTTCTTGTTGATCGGGAATACAGGGTCCCACAAATAGCTCAATCCAATCAAGAGAACTCCTATAATTAGGATCAAACGAATGGCGGGTACACTATTTCCATTTTTTTGAATGAATCTCCCAGCCAAATATCCGGCAATCACATTTACGATGGAGGTGAGCGTACTCAAGATACCCTCGGGGTCAAATGGTATGCCCTCACCCATGTACATGCGTTTTTCACCAATTACTAATAAATCGAGGTGGAGCGCAGCATTGCCTTCCAAGCTGTAAGGATCACCTGGAGTGCCAAAATAATAAAGGATAGGCCAGTAGCCTAGTAAGGCGATAATGCTAAATAGCCAGCCTAACTTAATGCCACCCCAATATAAAATCAGTGCTGCTCCCAAATAGGCTAAAGCAATGCGCTGCAATACCCCAAGGAGTCGTACGGCACTGAGATCAATAAACGCCAGCTGCCCAGCTTCATTGGGTTCATAGAATGGGAACGCATTAAGCAACCAACCAATAGCAAAAATAAGGGCCGTACGGGTGAATACTTTTTTGTAAAAATCTCCTGGCCGCATGTCCTGCATCTTTTTGAGTGCAAAACTCATTGCGTTTCCTACTACAAAAAGAAAGGTAGGAAACACCAAGTCGGTAGGGGTAAATCCATGCCATTCTGCATGAGCTAGTGGAGCATAGAGTGTACTCCAATCTCCTGGGGTATTGACAATGACCATGAATGCCAAGGTCATGCCCCTCAATACGTCTAAAGCCAAATATCGGCCATTGAGGGTGTTCGCCTGCTGATCTATTCGCATGGGTTACGTTTGGGTTGTGCTGGTTGATTAATCTTTCGCTGATTAATTTATTTAAAATTAGATGCTTATAAAAATAACTACTCTTAAATTTATTCAGTCACCACAACTAGATGTTTCAATATGAACCACTTTTTCTTCCGATGCGTCTTTTTTTGCGCCCTTTTTAGCTGTTTTCTACTTCAGAAAGGATTGGCTCAAGTACATGCTTCCTGGTCTTTGGATGAGAATAAAATCACTGCTCCTCAACAGCATACTGCTACCCTCACACTGACCAATCGTGGTGCCGGGACGCTGGATGCAGGCTGGAAGTTGTATTTCAATACCATATTCATTTCCATTCGGAGCCAGTCCTTGGAACCGAAACTTAGTATAAAGCACCTTCAAGGCGATTTCTTTGTATGGGAAGGGGAGACACCATCCTTGAAGCCCAACGAGTCCTTTTCTTTTTCCTACCGAAGTTCTGGTACATTTTTGAAGAATGCCTATCCTCCTGAGGGCTTGATTTTTTTACATGCAGATGGGAAAGGGGAGGAAATTTCCCAATACCAAAAAGAAGTCATTACGGAGGCTAATCTTGTGGAACTTGCAGCTGGCACTTCCTTTCCCGTGACCTCCTCAGCCCAACGCTATGCTGAGAACCGGGAGCTTTTTCCATTACCGAATCAAAGCATTCCTCCCTACTTGCCTTCTCCCAAAAGTTGGAAGTATACGGGTTCGACGTTATCCCTAAGTCCTGGAACTATCCAGGTGGAGGGTGCAGTATCCTTCGAAAAGGCAAAAGAATACCTGGAGGCTACGCTGAAAAATGGATTTTCATCCAAAACTAGTGGCAAAGCACCTGTCTTGAAGATTCGATTGGAGCAGGTAGCCTCCCTACCTAAGGAAGGTTACACGCTAAAAACCACAAGTGGACAGGTACTGATTCAGGCCTCAAGCACGACTGGAGCCTTGTATGGGGTCAATTCCTTTTTGGCGCTATTGCCTCCCGCATTTTGGAAGGATGGGGTGCAAGAACTTATGCTTCCTCAGGTAGAAATTGAAGATGCTCCGGCATTTGGTTATCGAGGCCTGTTTTTGGATGTCGCTCGCAACTTCCAATCCAAGGAACAAGTGTTCAAACTCTTGGACCTCATGTCTTTCTACAAGTTGAATGTATTCCACTTCAACTTGGCGAATGATGAGGGATGGCGAATCGAAATTCCAGGGTTGCCAGAATTGACCGAATTCGGAGGCCGTAGAGGCTTTTCTGTGGATGAGTCCGAATTTCTATGGCCTTACTATGCTTCTGGAGCAGATCCTAACCAAAGTACTTCGGGCACTGGCTTCTATACAGCAGCAGATTTTCAGGAAATCTTAACCTACGCCAAGGAAAGAAACATCGAAGTGATCCCTGAACTCGGTGTACCTGCACATTCTAGAGCGGCAATCTTGGCTATGGAAAAGCGATACCGAAGCTTCATGCAAGCCGGAAAGGAGAAAGAAGCACTTGCTTACCGACTGGCAGATCCAGCCGATGAGTCCAAGTACCTGTCTGCACAAAATTTCAAAGGCAATACGGTTTGCGTTTGCCAAGAATCCACCTACAACTTTTACGAAAAACTGGTGGTTGAAATCGGGAAAATGTATGCTTCCGCAGGAGTGGAGGCTAGAAATTGGCACAGTGGCGGGGATGAGGTGCCAAAAGGAGTATGGACAGCATCTCCGATTTGCGCAGACTTTTTATCTAAAAACCCCCAACTCCAAACAGATCTGATCGATTATTTCCGCGAGCGAACTGCGACCATTCTTCAAAAGTACGGCTGGAAGATGGGCGGATGGGAAGAAATTGGTCAGACCCACGGAACTACTGCAGTTAGCCCCAATCTAAAATTCGCCAACCAAGACTGGAAACTCTATGCCTGGAATGCGGTAGCAGGCTGGGGTGGAGAAGACATGGCCTACAAACTTGCGAATGCAGGCTACCCGGTTATTATTTGTTCTAGCGCCAATTTCTACTTTGATCTGGCTTACTCCTGGGATCCTGATGAGCGAGGGCATAGTTGGAGTGGGGTAGTCGATTTGTATCAATCCTGGAAAGCCGTGCCCGGGAAATTATACCTGTCTCATGATCAAACCATCGATGGCAAGCCCTGGAACTGGTCGGAGCAAGCACAAAAATTCACTAAACTAACTGACCAAGGTCGCCAGAATATCATCGGCGTATCCGGTCAAGTATGGACAGAAACGATTAAAGGTGGCGAAATGCTGGAATATTACCTTTTCCCCAAAATGTTGGGCTACGTAGAACGTGCTTGGAATGGAGATCCTGACTGGTCGAATCAAGCGACAGAAGTCGAAATGAAGGTAGGAAGAGCGAAAGAATGGAACCAGTTTGTGAATCTCGTGAGTCAGCGCGAACTCCCACGACTTGAGCACATCTTTGGTGGAGTTGAATTTAGACTTCCCAAACCAGGTGTTTCAATTATCAATGAACAGGTGATGGTAAATTCAGGATTTCCAGGAATGTTGATTCGCTACACGGACTCTGGGCAAGAACCAACGGAGACCTCTCCAATTTACAGAGAACCAATTTACGGAAGACCTGGATATACGCCTCGATTTAAGCTGTTTATGCCCTCCGGAAAAAGTGGCTTGAGTTCCGGTATCAATTAAAGCATCTTGACTAAGGGCTTGTAGGCTTCGAGAAGCGCTTCATTATGTGCCCCTCCTTGGTCGGAGTTGGAACTCGCAAAAACTTCTGGTACAATCCCTTGATCGAGAAGTTGTGCAGTAGCCTCAACGCAAATCGCTTGCAAGATTGCAGTACCGATCACGGTAGAGGTAGGTCCAACCGGCGTTATTAAGCCTTCTAGGTGGACTGCTGCATCCCCAATGTCCCCGAAATTATCCAAGACCACATCTCCCAGTTGGTACAGTTTGAGTCCAGAGGAGTGCCTAGAAGATACGGATTTGCTATGCGCCAAATTAGTAATGACAATTACTTTTGCTCCCTTCTGCTGTGCAAAACTAGCCAATTCAATGGGAACCGAATTTCTTCCTGAATTCGAAGAAATGACCAACACATCGCTTTCAGTTATTTCATACTCTTGAAAAAGGAGCGGGGCATAACCCTCTTTTCTCTCCTCCTCGGTACTTCCTGTAGCACTTTCATGAAGCATCAGCTTCGGAAGTAGAAGTGGACGAACGCGGGCAAAACCGCCAGCTCTATAAAAAACTTCCTCAGCCAACATGTGAGAATGTCCCGTGCCACAGGCGTAAATCCAGCCCTTATTTTTTAAGGCAGCTGAAATGTAGGAAGCGGCTTCCCTAATTTCTTTTTCCTGCTGGAAAGCCTTCTCCATTTTTTCAGTGAGGAGCAGCTGGTATTTTTGATAGGCGGTGGCAGCCATGGCAAGGGGAAGTAAAGAAGTTAGTGCAGTAAAATTTCATCCACAAATACCCAACCTTTGGCACCAGCACCAGGATGCCAGCTAGGTAATTTGGAAATGGGCTGTGCTTTCAAGCGAATTTGATCCATTGGGCCAGCAGGTAAGGGAATCGATACTAAACCAAATCGAGGTTCTTCCACCTTGGTGGAACTGGCTTGTGCTGGGTTAGTTACTTTTTTCCATACTCCTTTATTCCCAATCCATACTTCAAGAGTTTGTGGAGGAAAGATGTAGGCACCTTCATGCAGGAGAAAACTTACTTCCAGAAGTTTCGGTTGTGCTGATCCAATAGCTACGGTGATGTCTAAAGGCTTTTCTGAAAATCCTAACCAATCTCCAGTGGTATGATTGGCTTTTGCCTTTATGCCATCAAACAAGCTAGCAGCTCCTTTTGCAGCATATTTTGGGTTGGGGGGATTGACTAAATTAGAGGTAGTTGGGGTGATCCCTTTTTTGATCAAAAGTTCTTTAGTATCTGTACTTCCTATCCAACCTGCAGCAAAGGCCCTCGCTCGGATGGGTGTAGATGCGTTGAGCACGATGGGTTCTTTGTAAATGGGACTGCTGACACTATCTGGGAGGCTTCCATCTAGCGTGTAGCGTATCTCAGTAGATCGAATGGGATGGGTTAAGCTTACCTCAGTTTTTCCCTCAAATAGGGTGCTTTCAAACTTTATTTTTGGTGGATTTAGGGCGTAAATCACTCCATTCCCCTCATAGCCAAAGTCAAGTTGGGTAGTGGATAGCGCCTTAGTCAATTGATTTTTTTGCTGCTCTTTGAGTCCGGTTTGCCAGAGGTAAAGGTGCCGTAGCTTCCGCATGCTTACCAAGGCTTTGATTCCTTCCTCATCCAGTGTATTTCCTGAAATGGCTAGAACTTCAAGTTTGGGTAAGGTTACCAGCTCCTTGAGTTGATTTCCTGTTAGGGAAGTAAAGTTGAGGTAAAGCGACTCAAGATTTTGAAAATCAGCTAGTAAACTTAAGTCCGCTTCTTCAAGGGGCATGCGGCTCAAATTGAGTTTGACTACCTGATCCTGGACTACCTTGAGTTCTGCCAAGGATTTGGCATCAAAAGCGGAGGATCCATAATAAGCAACTTCTAGCGCGGGCGATCCTGGGTAAATGGGTCTTACCTTTCTGAAAAAGGTGGTTAGCTCCGCAACATCGTCCTGGTCAGCAGCTGAAAAGGAATAGCTTTTTTGAGCAGAGAATCGAGCCGAAACCAATTGAAAAAGAGGGTCTTCTTGGGGTAGATCCAGTACCTTCTGATCAAACCCTCCTCCTGAACTCACCCAAAGGCTTAGAATCTCCAATTCCTCCTCGGTCAGCTGAAGCTTATTTTTTGGAGGCATGTGCTCTTCCTCCTCTAGGGGTAGGTGGATGCGTTGGATGAGCAAGGAAAGTTCAGGTTTACCTGCTACAAAGAGCACTCCAGACTTCCCACCTTTTTGGATGCCAGCAAGCAGGTCCAAACGGAGCTCCCCTTTGATTTTTCCTTCCTGGTGACAAGCAATGCATTTTGATTCAAAAATTGGCTGAACAAGATCTCTAAATACCTCTGCATCGGCTAGGGAAAGGGGTTCTTCGCTTGTTAGCTGCAAAGGAGCAAGTAAGAAATCTTCCCCATGGGTAAGTGCAGCTCCATAATGACCTGCAAGCACCAGAAGTAAGGCAAGACTGAGGGATAGGGAGCGTAGGATAGTGATGGCACGATCACGCAAGAAGTAAAGCGCTACTGCAACTCCTTGGCTGCTGATTGCAGTCCATTTATGCCAGGAAATGGCGTCACCGGAATAGTCCTCTGTTGCGAGGAAAAGTCCAGCTACCACTGTTGCTCCTGCTAGATTGGCTCCAATCAATAGGAGCCAAGTAAAGTAGCGCATTCGATTTTCATCTCGAATCCACAGCAGAGAAGCGCCCAAAAGCAGGAGGACAATTGGGAAGTGCAGGAGTAGGGGATGCAACCTTCCGACTACCTGCAGCCATGTTGGAAGTTGTAAATTTTCCCCTCCAACAAGTAGAATAGCAGTTAATCCACACCAAAAAATGAGGAGATTTTCAAGTAAGATTTTAGGCTTCAAGAGATTCAACTGGTGTAGAGGTTAGGCAATTAAATCAGATACTACTTTGCCATGAACATCGGTAAGTCGGTACCTTCTTCCCAAGTGTTTGTAAATCAGTTTCTCATGGTCTATGCCCATTAGATGCATGACTGTAGCCTGGAAATCGTGAACATGAACCGGGTTTTCTTGAATGTTGTATCCAAAGTCATCCGTTTCACCATAGACCATCCCAGATTTCACACCTCCACCGGCCATGAAAATAGAAAATGCGCGTGGGTGGTGGTCGCGTCCATAGTTTTCGGGAGCGATTTTTCCTTGGCAGTAGTTCGTTCTTCCAAATTCCCCACCCCAAATCACCAAGGTTTCATCTAGAAGCCCTCGTTGCTTGAGGTCAGTGATCAGTGCAGCAGAAGCTTGATCTACATCTTTGGCTTGGCCAATCATCTGATTGGGGAGATTGTCATGCGTATCCCACCCTTGGTGGTATAGCTGCACAAACCGAACTCCATTTTCGGAAAGTTTCCGTGCCAAGAGACAATTGGCGGCATAAGTTCCTGGCACCAGACAATCTGGTCCATACAGCTTCACTACTGCATCTGGTTCTTTGCTGACATCGGTGATTTCTGGAACGGCGGTTTGCATGCGGAAAGCCATCTCGTATTGCTGGACCTTGGTGGTGATCTGAGGATCATTAAACTCCTGGTAACTGAGTTCATTCATCGCTGCCAGCTGATCCAGCATCCTTCTGCGTTGATTCTTGCTCATGCCTTCGGCATCGGAGAGGTAGAGGACAGGATCTTCTGAACTCGAGAACTGTACCCCTTGGTGCCTTGCATCCAAGAAGCCGCTTGACCACAATTTTGAATACACCCCTTGTCCATTTCCTTTACCTCGGCTGAGAAGCACGCAGAAGGCCGGAAGGTTTTCATTTTCGCTTCCTAGCCCATAGCTCAGCCAGGAGCCCATGCTTGGGCGATTGCCTACCTGAGCACCTGTTTGGAAAAAGGTTAGTGCCGGATCATGGTTGATCGCTTCGGTATGCATGGATTTGATGATGCAAAGGTCGTCAACCACAGAAGAGATGTGTGGGAAAAGAGAAGAGATCCAAGCCCTACTTTGTCCGTATTGGTTGAAATCAAAGTAGGAGCCCACCAATGGAAAGGAGCTTTGTCCAGCGGTCATTCCGGTGAGTCGCTGTCCCGCGCGGATGGATTCGGGAAGTTCCTGGCCAAAACTTTTTACCAACTGTGGTTTGTAATCAAACGTTTCCAACTGGGAAGGGGCGCCATTTTGAAAGAGGTAAATAATGCGCTTCGCCTTTGGTGCAAAATGGGGCAATGCCCGCATTAAAGATTCTTCGGCTTCCTTTTTTCCTGAGAATAGGTCTGGAATCAATAAAGACCCCAAGGCAACACTTCCTAAGCCAAGGCTCACGCGGGAAAGAAATTTCCTTCGATTGTGGTTGAGTCCTTGTTCTAAAAATTCTTTATCCATATCAACTTTTAGTAATGGTTTCTTCCAAATTGTAGAGGCTGATAATCACCTGCATGAGTGCTGCATTTTGTGGGGTGATGGCTCGAGGTAGGATGGGGTACTCCCCAACATCCAAGATGGCCGCTGCATCTTTTGGATTCGTTTGGAAATGTTTAAGCTCGGTATCGTAGTAATTTTGGAGCAATTCTTTTTCTTCTGTCTTTAGTTCTCGACACACAATTCGTTTGAATGCTTCGCCTATGGCTTGATCCGATTGGGTGAATTTTTCGGAAAGTCGGGTAGACAATACACGAGCAGCTTCCAAAATCATGGGATCATTCATCATGGCGAGTGCTTGCAGCGGGGTATTGGTTCGATTTCGAGTGATCTCACATCGATCTCGGTTGCTCGAGTCGAAGATGATCGCTTTTGGTGGGGGAACTGTTAATTTGATGAAGTTGTATATTCCTCTGCGGTACAATTTGTTGCCGGTATCCTGTTGGTAGTTGGCGAGTACCCCGCGACCAGAAGTAGCCGCCTCCCAAAGCCCCGAGGGCTGGTAGGGCTTGACACTTGGTCCTCCAATCTCTCCGACCAATAATCCGCTTGAAGCAAGTACGAGGTCTTGAATATTTTCCGCAGGAAGTCGAATTCGTGGAGCTCGTGCCAAATAAAAGTTGTCAGGGTCAATCTCCATATGCTTGGAAGAAATACTTGCTGACTGTCTGTAAGTAGCTGAAAGTAAGATTTTTTTGAGTAGTCCTTTCATGTTCCAGCCCTGCTCCATAAAATCTGCTGCTAGCCAATCGAGGAGTTCAGGATGGGTAGGGAGGTCGCCTTGCATCCCAAAATCACCTGCAGATTTGACAATCCCTCTTCCAAAGATTTCTTGCCAGATTAGGTTGACAAATACACGTGCTGTAAGTGGATTGTCGCGGTGCGTGGTCCACTTGGCAAGTCCAAGTCGATTTTTTTCAAAGGAGGGTGAGAAGGATAAGATGGAAGTGGGGGTAGAAGCTTCTACCGGTATAGTAGGAGCATCGTATGCCCCTCTATTGAGGATGTAGGTAGTTCTTTTCTCTTCCAATTCACCCATCACAGAAATACTCAATTTGCTTGTGTCTTGATGGTTGATGAAGCTTAGGATGCCATCCAAATCATCTCGTTCTACCCAAAGAATTGGCGTTTTTGCTGGTTTGGACACA
The DNA here is from genome assembly GCA_947458795.1 of Cyclobacteriaceae bacterium. GTDB lineage: Bacteria > Bacteroidota > Bacteroidia > Cytophagales > Cyclobacteriaceae > Algoriphagus. The sequence goes on from CANHCD010000021.1 coordinate 10,572, forward strand.
CTCACGTCCCCCTCAAAGCCTTTTTCTTGGGAGTTATTGAAAAATGCATAGAGCTGGTAGTATTCCTTTTGGGATACCGGGTCATACTTGTGGTCATGGCACTGGGCGCATTCCATCGTGATGCCGAGGATACCTTTACTGAAGGTGTTGGTTTTGTCCAACACATACTCCACACGGTACTCTTCTTCAATGATGCCACCTTCTTCCGTGTATTTATGATTTCGATTGAAGGCAGTTGCCAAGATTTGCTCTTTAGTTGGATTGGGTAGCAGGTCTCCTGCTAGCTGCCAAGTCAAGAATTTATCGTAGGACAAGTTTTTATTGAAGGCATGAATCACCCAATCGCGGTAGGGCCATTGGCTTCGGATGTTATCGTCTTGGTAGCCATAGCTGTCGGAGTAGCGAGAGATATCCAGCCAGAGAATTGCCATTTTCTCTCCGTAAGTGGAGCTATTGAGCAATTGGTCTAGTAATTTATCGTAGGTGTTTCCCCCTTTGAAACCTGCATATTTTTCCAAGATCTCTAGGGAAGGAGGGAGGCCAGTAAGGTCTAGGCTTGCACGTTTGATCAGTTCGAAGGAGCTTGCTTCAGGATTTGGTTCTAGTCCTTTAGATTTCAATTTAACTCCTACAAACTGGTCGATTTCGTTGTTGCCCCAATCGGCGTTGGGAACTTTTGGTTTTTCTACTCGCGTAAAAGCCCAATGTGGTTCATAGGCAGCACCTTGTTCGATCCAGCGGGTGATCAACTGAATCTCGGTATCGGTAAGGCTGAGGTTTGATTCCGGTGGAGGCATGATCAAGCTCGCGTCAGTGCTTGTGATGCGGTGGTAAACTTCCGAGCTGAGCGGTTTTCCTGCTACGAGTGCAAATTTTCCTGGACTTTCTTTTAAGGCTGCAAAAGCACCTTCCTCCGTATCTAGTCGGAGGTTGGCTTCTCGCTTATTGGCATCGGGACCATGGCAAGAAAAGCACTTGTCTGAAAGGATTGGGCGAATATGGAAGTTATAACTCAACTGTTCTCCTTCCAGTAATTCAGGAGGGGTAGCGGATTTTTCTGAGCAACTCCAAAAGGAAACGATGCTCAAAATCCAAATAAGCCCTCGAATAAGGCTTGAGTAGGTCATGGGTTTAGTTGTTAATCCCAAAAAGTTATAAATAAAATGGGGATTTAAGGCAATAATTTTCGACTGGAATTTTGGGGGCACCAGGAAACAATCGGATTAATGCAGCTTTTTTTGGTTTTAATACCTACAAATTGTAGCCTTTTCTACTAAAAAACAGCAATTCCTTCCGTTATTTGTAGGACGAATTCTTAGATGGGCAGTATTTTGTGCTGCTTAATTTTTTTAGTTGACTCGAGTAAAGCAAATAATGAAAAAAATTAAAACGATCTGTTGCATCGGAGCAGGCTATGTGGGAGGACCTACAATGGCTGTCTTGGCACTCAAATGTCCAGATATTCGTGTCGTGGTAGTAGATGCCAATGCTGCTCGAATTGATGCTTGGAATCACGATAATTTAAGTCTTTTGCCAGTTTACGAACCTGGTTTGGCCGAGGTAGTTGCCGAAGCTAGAGGGAGAAACTTGTTTTTCTCCAAAGAGGTTGAGCAGGTGATTGAGGAGGCAGACATGATTTTTATTTCAGTCAACACACCTACCAAAACCTATGGGGAAGGGAAGGGGATGGCTGCTGATTTGAAGTGGGTGGAGCTATGTGCACGGCAGATCGCAGCAGTAGCTACCTCCTCCAAAATTGTGGTTGAAAAATCCACTTTGCCTGTGCGGACCGCTCAGGCAATAAAAGACATTTTGCATAATTCTCAGTCTGGAGTTTCTTTCCAAGTGCTTTCCAATCCTGAATTTTTAGCAGAAGGAACAGCGGTACAAGACCTATTAAATCCTGACCGGGTATTGATTGGGGGAGACCAAAGTGCAGCGGGGAAAGAAGCAATTCAGGCTTTGGCATCGATATATGCTGCTTGGGTTCCCGAGGAAAAGATTTTGACGACAAACCTTTGGTCTTCTGAACTCAGCAAGCTCACCGCAAATGCATTTTTAGCGCAGCGTGTATCTTCCATCAACTCCATCTCAGAACTTTGTGAGGCTACGGGAGCAGATGTGGATGATGTATCCAAAGCCATTGGGATGGATTCTCGAATTGGCCCAAAGTTCTTAAAGGCTTCCGTAGGTTTTGGTGGATCCTGTTTCAAGAAAGACATCCTCAATTTAGTTTACATCTGCAGGAGTTATCAGTTGCATGCTGTGGCCGATTACTGGGAGCAGGTAATTAAGATTAACGACCATCAAAAGGCAAGATTTGCGAAGCAAATCATCAAAAGCCTTTACAATACGGTTAATGGAAAGAAAATTGCATTTTTAGGTTGGGCCTTCAAAAAAGATACCAACGACACCCGAGAATCACCGGCCATCTATGTGGCGGATCACCTCTTGGACGAGTGTGCTTCCGTGGTGGTTTACGATCCCAAGGTATCTAAAGAAAAGATTTATGCGGACTTGGACTTCCTAGAAACCCGTTCAAGTGAAGAAAATAGAAGCTTGGTTCAGGTTGTTGATTCGGCTTATGAAGCATGCAAAGATGCTGCAGCTGTGGCCATTTTAACCGAGTGGGATGAGTTTGTCGTTCTTGACTGGGAGCAGATACATGCGGAGATGAAGCAGCCAGCCACGGTATTTGATGGTAGGAATATCTTAGATGCTGATCGAATGGAAAAGATAGGATTTAGATTTCAGGGAATAGGAAAACCTACTATTTAGTTTGTCAGTGTAAAAAATCTATTGGGACTTGTGTTCTGATAAATAAACCTCCCTGGAGATCAAAA
>CANHCD010000022.1 GCA_947458795.1 Cyclobacteriaceae bacterium
AAAAGAGAGATGAAGTCAGCCTGCTGCTCAGATGCCTGTGCTGAACTGCTGGAGTCTAAAGACAAGGTCCAGGACATCCAGGAGGCGAGCATCAGCAAGCCTAGGACCCCCCAAATTTTGAGCGTCATGGAGCGAATCATTTTTGTGTAAGAGGTTGTTTGTACACGGCATGGTTTGCATTTCCCCCTGAGATGAGGTAGGCCATCAAGTCTTTCAGTTCCTCCTCATTCAGTCGATTGACAAGACCAGGCATCATGATAGACACATCCCCATTTTTCTTCAGCGCTACGGTACTTTTGGAAACGGTTTTGATGTCATTTGGAGCAAATGGATTTTGAGAAATGTAATAATTCTTCGCATCCTCATCATTGATTTTACCCAAAATTGAGCCTCCCGCTTTGAGCTCGAGAACCGTAGATTGGTATTGATCGGAAATGGTGGCGTTAGGATCTATAGTGGCCACCAAGATGTCTTTGGCAGAAAAGCGCGTTCCTAACTGGCTCAAATCCGGGCCAATTGCTCCACCTTCGCCCTTCATGGTGTGGCAGGACTGACATAGGGTAGCGGCATACATCGCTTTTCCCTTAACCAAATCACGACCCACCAAATTAGCGACTAGAGGCTCTGCTTCTTCCAGAGTCCAGCGACGACCTGGCCCTTCAGGTTGAACACTTGAATCTATAATATCATTTCCGCTCTCCGTAAGTAATTTACCACCAGATAGTTCGTCGTATTTCTCAAAATCTGCCTTATCCACCGAGGCCAAGGCCATTTTTCGAGTACGATCGAGGAAGCCAACATAGCTACGTCCTCCTTTGTAAGCAGTAAGGGCATTTTTGATCCATCCAAAATATTCAACTCGCTGGGCAGCAGTCCAACCTTTATCCGCGCCACCCAAAACGGTGGCATAAAAGGTAGCTTGAGCAGGCGGTACATTGGCGAGCATATTCGCAATATCCAATCCATACTGAGGATTTCGCAAAATCAAATCCGAAGATTCGGTAAAGGTCTTTTGATAGTCGGGATCGTCCTTCGCATTTTTAAGCAAGGCAAGGGTTTTGCTCACCGCAGTAGGCGCATCCAAGTGAACCAAAAGGATAGCGAGTGAGCGATCTAGCAGGTTATCATTTGCTGGGTAATGGGGATCCAAGTAAGCGATCAATTGAGGCTTTATCGCTTCCGCATTTGAGCCATGTCGAGCCAAAAGCACCTCAAAAGTGCGAAGTAGGTCTTGCTTTTCTTTGGAGGAGAGCTTCTTGTAATCTACTTGCATCAAACTGTTGAACATGGCTGCAGCATCAGCGCTTGAACCATGCCGAGCAAGCGCAAGGATTGCTTGCATTTTCTTAGCTGCATCAGGCTCGGCCAAGGCCTTTCCCTTCCAGGAAGCAACAGGCTGATGCTCCAATACCAATCTTGCAGCGTACTGCACATAGCGATCTTCATGACCAAGCTGGGCCCAGGCCTTTTCTATCCCTTCGGCAGGAGCTCCTGTCCGATGATACTGCTCCAATTCTCTTCGGATCTTTGCCTCCTTTGGAAGATCTGCTTCTGTCATAGGAACATAGGTGTCTAGCTCGCCCTTGTAGGTTACACGATACAGATCAGATTCAAGTCTTCTACCGCCTGTGGCAAAGTAAAATGCGCCATCTGGACCAATAATTCCATCTGTGAGCGGGAGTGGAGAACCTGAAATAAACTCCTCAGCTGTGGCGTCATAGGTAGCGCCATTTGGAGTAAGGTGAATGGCATAGATGATTCCAAAGCTCCAGTCAAATGCATAAAGTGCTTTTTTATACTTACTCGGAAAATTAGCTTTAAAGCCAAACATGGCGTTCGTAGGCGATCCTTGACCGATATTGAGTACTGCAGGAAGGTTGTCAGGATAGTTTGGAGACCACTTGGAATTACCCGTTCTCCAACCAAATTCAGACCCACTTGTAGCATGGTTGATGCGCGTAGGACGGTACCAAGGCATTCCAAAATCCCATTCCATATCCGCATCGTAGGCAAATATGTCACCCACCTCGTTGACGTCAAAATCGAAGGCATTTCGGTAGCCCGCAGAAATTAACTCCCAATCTTTTCCTTCAGGATCTATTCTGGCCAACCAGCCTCCTGGCGCTTTGCGGTCATTTGCATGGCCACGAGGATCTTTGATTAATGGAAATAGGTTGTCCTCTTGCCATACCCTTGGCAGACGATAGGAATTCATTTCAGGCACATCCACATGGTTACCTGCAATCAAGTAAATTCCCTTTCCATCAGGAGTGACCTTCATGGAGTGAGGCCCATGCTCTCCTTGCTCTCCTTTGAGCTCACGAATCTGGGTGATCGACTCAAATTGATCGTCACCATCCAAATCCTGAATTCTGTAGAGTCCCGTAGGTTGGCTAAATTTTTCATTGGGGTTGTGATTGACCATCACGTAAAGTGAATTGAAGGCATACAGCAATCCTTGCGCATAGCCCATACCCACGAGCGAGTCGGCCACATTTCCTACCACCAACTTTTCAACTTTGGCTTTTTGGCTTGAGTCTGAACCAATTGGAGGCAGTTCCAGGCGATAGAGGAATCCATACTGATCGGAGGTAATCATGCGTCCTTTGTCATCAAAGGTCATGGCTACCCAAGAGCCTTGCTCATTTTCCCCAGGGCTGTAGAGCAATTCGGCCACAAAGCCATCGGGAAGTTTAAGCTTATCTAGTTTGGGATTGCCGGTGAGCTGCCGGACTTCCTCTTTTTTGGCGCAGCCAAAGGCGAGGGTTAAAAATAGACCAAGTACTAAAATTGGCTGGAAGTTGGATCTACGAAACATAAAGGCTGGGTGTATTGCTTTTTGAAAAATACTATTTTACCAATTCAAGATGAGAAAAAATTTAAGTCGATAAAAGCAAGTTTGGATAAGTTTTTTTACAAACGGAAACCTAAAGCTCCAACCAACCAAACCGGTATATCAAAAAGGCATTGACAATGCTCTCCTTTCTGCTTAGTATTAGCAAAACTTTCGGATCATCTCATGAAAAAATTCACCTGCCTTCCCTGGAATTTCTTTTTTATCCTAGCCGGGATCTTACTCGTTGGCTGTCGCCCTGAACCTACCTTGCAACTTACCAAGGGAACTAGCATCGCTCTTGTAGGAAATAATTTAGGATCTCGGATGATGGATTTTGGTGGTTTGGAAACAGAACTGCATCTCCGATACCCCGATAGCACCCTCCTGATTCGCAACCTCTGCGATCCTGGTGATACCCCTGGATTTCGCCCTCGATCAGGCACCAACGATCCCTGGGCTTTTCCTGGCGCCGAAGAATTTCAAGACGAGTATGCCACCAATTCTGGTTCGGAAGGTTTTTTTGAAAAACCTGATCAGTGGTTGACCCGATTGAAGGCAGATGTGGTCATCGGATTTTTTGGTTTCAATGAATCCTTCCAAGGGGAAGCCAAACTTCAAAATTTCAAGGACGAGCTGGAAGCCTGGATCCTTCATTCAAAAGCTCAACGCTACAATGGAAAAGGAGCTCCGCAACTTGCCCTGGTGTCTCCCATTGCCTTTGAAGACTTATCGGAGATCAAGGATGTCCCCAATGGGAAACTTGAAAACGAAAACTTACAGCGCTACACTGACGCCATGGAGGAGGTAGCCAAAAAGCATCAAATCATCTTTGTGGATGCTTTTTCCCCAAGTAAAAGTTGGTATGCAGCTAGTGAAGAACCACTTACCCTCGATGGAAGCCAACTCAATGAAGCGGGCTATGAAAAGTTAGCCGTGCTCCTTGCTGACAAGGTATTCGGCAAGGCAGAGCAAAAAGCGGTTGCTCACCGTGAACTGATCCAAGAGGCGGTGATGGAGAAAAACTGGTTTTGGCACAATGACTACAAAATTCCCAACGGTGTCCATGTCTTCGGTAGACGATACGATCCTTTTGGGCCGGACAACTATCCTTTTGAATTGGAGAAAATTCGACAGATGACTGCCATTCGCGACTCTGCAATCTGGGAAGCTGGTCAAGGAAAAGTTAAAGACCTCCTGGCTGCGGATGCAAAAACCAAGTCCCTGCCAGAGGTGACCACCAACTACAACCCAGAAGCCAATGGAAGCCTTACCTACCTGTATGGTGAAGATGCGCTCAAGACAATGAAAGTGCCAGAGGGCTATAAGATAGACTTATTTGCCTCTGAAAAAGAGTTCCCAGACCTCGCCAACCCCGTGCAACTCTCCTTTGACAACAAGGGCCGACTCTGGGTAGCGACCATGCCGAGCTACCCGCACTACAAGCCTGGGGATCCACGCCCTTCAGACAAATTGCTCATCTTGGAAGATACCAATGGCGATGGGAAGGCCGATAAGCAATCAGTCTATGCGGACAACCTCCACATTCCAGTAGGCTTCGAACTTGCCGCAGAAGGAGTATATGTGTCCCAGGGTCCAAATTTGATTTTGCTAGAAGATACCAATGGAGACGATAAAGCAGACAAGAAAACCATCCTTCTTTCTGGATTTGATGACCACGACACCCACCATGCCATCTCGGCATTTGCAGCGGATGAAAGCGGAGCAATCTACATGGCTGAGGGGGTATTTTTGCATACCAATGTGGAAACTTCCTACGGTCCTGTAAGGGGAACCAATGGCGGATTTTATCGCTACGAACCCAAGCGACACAAGTTGGAGCGGGTCAACCAGGTGAGCATTCCCAATCCATGGGGCATTGCCTTTGACCGCTGGGGACAGAACTTCTACGCAGAAACTTCCGGTCCCAATGTCAATTGGATGCTACCAGGATCTACGCTTCCTCGCTACGGAAATGGAAACTTCAAAGGACCTAACCTTATAGAAAAAGACCACATGGTCCGCCCTACCTCAGGGCTTGAATTTATCTCCAGCAGACACTTCCCAGAAGACGTCCAGGGAGATTTGATCATCAACAATACCATTGGATTTTTGGGTACCAAGCAGCACCAAATGCTAGAAGACACGGTTGGATTTACCACCAAGTGGCGACAAGATTTGGTCGTGTCCTCGGACCGCAACTTCCGGCCGGTAGACATGGAAATTGCTCCTGATGGATCCCTATACATTGTGGATTGGCACAATATCCTTATCGGACACATGCAGCACAACGCAAGAGACCCCTTGCGAGACCATGTGCATGGACGCATTTACCGGGTGACCTACCCTTCCCGACCTTTGGTCACTCCTGCCAAAATCGATGGGGAATCCATACCTGCACTTTTGGAAAATTTGAAACTTCCTGAATACCGAAGCAGGTACCGTACCCGACGTGAACTACGAGGAAGAGATGCCACTGCCGTCACCACTGCACTTGAAAAATGGGTCAAAGGCTTGGATAAAAAAGATCCAAACTACGAGCACCAGCGACTCGAAGCGCTATGGGTTAGCTGGGGTGCCAATAAGGTAAACACTCCGCTCCTCAAAGAGCTCCTTACCTCCAAAGATTACAAAGTGCGTGCTGCCGCTACCCGTGTGCTCCGCTATTCTGGACACCAGGTGCCAGACCAAGCCCAGCTGCTTACCGCCTCCGTACAAGATCCCCATGGACGCGTACGGATGGAAGGCATCGCTGCGGCCTCCTGGCTGCCAGCTGCTCAAGGAATCCCTATTTTGGCAGAAGCTGAAAAACAAGCCAAGGATGCAATTTGGATTCCTGGCACCCTAGAAACTGCCATTGCTCACCTCAATGGGCTCTCTGTAGCCCAAAAGAAGGAGGAAGACATCAAATCCTCCCTGACCGGTTCGGATCGGGAGCTCTTTGTGCTCGGAAAAGAAATTTATGCTCGAGAAGGATTGTGTAGCACCTGCCACCAGCCAGATGGTGGAGGCTTGACTGCCTCTGAATTCCCTCCACTACGAGGCACCCCATGGGTTACTGGAAGTCCAGAGCGACTCATCAAATTGGTGTTGAAAGGTTTGATGGGTCCCATGGAAGTAGCAGGAAGAAGCTATTCGGGACAGGTTCCGATGACGCCGCACGAAGGCATGCTTGACGACACAGAGATAGCCGCCGTACTTACCTACGTCCGCAACTCCTTTGGCAACAAAGCGGCACCGATCTCTGCTAATCTGGTTAAGAAAGTCAGGGAGGAGGTCAAAGGCAAGAAAGGATTTTGGAGCCCTCAAGAATTGTTGAAAATGCATCCTTTGGAGAAAAACTAGGCGAAAAGGCCTAGTTTTCTACTCCACCTTCTGAATAGGATACCAAGTACTTACCCCATTCTCATTGATCGCTTCGATGGTGAAGTAGTAGGGCTTGGTGCGATCCAAGGTTTTGAGCCAATATTCATTGTTGCCCAGCACCATGATCGAAGTGTACAGCTTGTCAGGTGCAGTACCGTAATAGAGGTTGTAGGCATAGGCATCAGAAGATGGTGACCATTTGATAAAGGCACTGCGCTTGTCCTTTTCCGTGCGGAAGACCATAAATTGAGACACCTTGTTTGGCACTGCACCTCCCCCGTTCCCGAAAACTCGGAATCCGGAGAGCGCAAATTTGCCAGTAGGCATCCATACGTTGACTAGCTTGAGGAAACGCGTTTTTACAGGCTGCTTCAATTCCACATATTCGTGCGGGATATCCGTGGTGTTTTTGCTTTTGTCCACCAAGACCTCCCACTTTTTTCCGTCAAGCGAGTGGTAGAGCAGGTACTGGTGGTACTGGTCGGTACGCTTGCCGAGACGGTCGGTATCCACATCCTGATCGGCATAGTTAATCTGCACCGCATGTACGGCACTCAACTGCCCAAGGTCGGTTTGGATCCATTCTCCCTTGGCGCCTGATTGCGCACTCCAGTAAGTTTTGAGGTCTTCGTCATTGGCCTTGTTGGCCGAAAATCCCCCCAAAGTGGAGGACACCTGCATGGGTTTGTCGTAGTTGAGCAGCATCCATCCCGTAAACTTCCCTGCCTTTTCGGTATTCGGAAGGTAATGCGGATAGTCTCCAAATGCGGTACTAGACCACATGACATCGTCTTTGTCAAAGCCGGCGGGCCAGATGCCCAGGCGCCGCTCAAAGGTGTTTTTAACAGAAATCATGATCGTGCTGATGTGCCAGTACTTGCCTTGGTTGTCCCGGAAAGTACTGCCATGACCTGCACCTCGGGCAAAGCCACCTAGCTTGATGCTCAAGGGATCGGACTGGGGCGTAAAGGGTCCCAAAGGCGTTGGCCCTACTATTACTCCGTCTGCATAGCCAGAGAATTCCGTGCCAGGTGCGCCATATTGGAGGTAGTATTTTCCGTTGTGTTTGGTGACATGGGCCCCTTCCATAAAGGGATCCAAAAAGGTATTGTCCATGTGCTCCCCAAATCGCTGCCAGCCGTACTTGTCTGGCTCTAAGAGGTACATCTCCTTTCGCGTTCCAATAGGAGCCATCGTTTTTCGGTTTAACTCTATTCCATAAAGTGGGTAGCGATTGGAGCTCCCATTGTACATGTACAATCGGCCGTCGTCATCGGTGAAGAAGTCAGGGTCCCAACCTCCAATTTCAAATTTTTCCACGAGCGGCTTCCATTCATTGGCCTTGGGATTGGTACTCATCCAGATGGTGAAGTCTTTTTCATAGGAGGAGCCCATCACGAGCACGGTATCGCCTACGATGCCCACTGCTGGAGCACACAATTCATCGTACACTTTGTTCCAAGGTTGAAGAAAGCGTCTGGAATGAAATTCCCAGTTCAACATATTGTCACTAGTCCAATATCCCCACTGGTTGGTGGAGAACAGGATGTAACTCCCCTGATAGTTGACCACCACAGGATCTGCAGTGGCCCGATGCCTTCCCCATTCCGAAAAATTTGGGATGGGTGTGTAGCCATAGTCCAGATTGATGGGATTGCAGTACGTCTGCTGCTGGGCCTGAGTAGCAAAGGCGAGGAAAAGAAGCGGGAGGATAAGGAAAAAACGCATGGCTAAACAATTAGAATTGGAATACTCCTGGAGCAGAAAAAGTAGAGGCCAAGGACAAATCCTTTAACCCTACACGAAGCCGCTCTTTTCAAAAATACGAGAGCGCAAGCCAAGAAAAAAATAGGATTTCTAGAACAGGACATTAAAAAATCTGGAACCCCTAGAATTTACTATTTAAAAACTTATCCATATATTTGTCACACTAACAATTGCCATGACACAAGAACTCTTTGCTAGCTATTCTTTTCTGCTGGACCGCACGGCCCGCAAGGTGAAGCAATATGCGCAACAGCAATTTAAGCAAGGGGGCTTTGACGTAACGGTAGATCAATGGTTGGTCTTGAAAAACTTAGCTGAACATCCTGAATTGAGCCAGACAGAATTGGCAAATTTGGTATTCAAGGATCATCCCACCCTCACTCGAATTTTGGATTTATTGCATAAAAAAGGATACATCATTCGAGTGCAACACCCACAAGATCGCAGAAGTTTTCAATTGCACTTGACTCCAGATGGGGTTACAAAAGTTGCTGAATTGAAGCCCAAAGTCCTACACATTCGCGAGAAGGCCTGGGAAAATTTGAATGAAAAAGATTTCTTAGAGTTCAAGCGCATCCTCAACACCATTTACCACAACTTAGACGATCAAACATAAAGAGTCAACAGGGAGTTAGTCCCCAAGATTCCACTAGCTAAACCATCATTTATCCAGTAAACGGACACATGAACACCTCAACCATCCACACAGATCTTTGCATCATCGGCGCAGGCCCAGTAGGACTTTTTGCAGTTTTTGAGGCAGGATTACTCAAAATGAGATGCCACCTCATCGATGCCTTGCCACAAATTGGTGGGCAGCTTTCTGAAATTTATCCTCAGAAACCGATTTACGACATCCCTGGATACCCTGAGATCAAAGCACAAGAATTGGTGGACAACCTGCTGGAGCAGGCCAGACCATTTAATCCGACCTTTACCCTCGGCGAACGTGTAGATCTTCTGGATCGTCAAGAAGATGGAAGCTTTATCGTGACCACCAGCGACAAGACCGAGGTACATGCCAAAGTCATCATCATAGCGGGTGGCTTGGGATGCTTTGAACCGAGAAAACCCGTTTTGAACAACCTAGAAGCCTTCGAAGGAAAGGGCATTCACTACATGGTGAAAAATCCAGAAACCTTCCGTGACAAAAAAGTGGTGATTGCAGGTGGTGGAGATTCCGCCTTGGACTGGACCATTTTCTTAGCCAATGTCGCTGAAAGAGTCACTTTAGTTCACCGAAACGAAACCTTCCGCGGTGCCCCTGATTCTGCTTCCAAAGTATTTGATCTCGCACAAGAAGGAAAAATCAACCTGATTCTTTCTGCCAACTTGAAGGAAGCGAGTGGAAACGACCGCCTGGAAAAAGTAATTTTAGAAGATAAGGACAATCAGGAAATCGTTTTGGATGCAGATTACTTAATTCCTTTGTTTGGCCTATCGCCAAAGTTGGGACCTATCGCCGATTGGGGTTTGAGCATTGATAAAAATGCAATTGAGGTAGATACCCGAGATTATTCTACAGGAGTGGACCGCATCTATGCCATTGGAGATATCAATACCTATCCAGGTAAACTTAAACTGATCCTATGCGGATTTCATGAGGCGGCGATCATGATGCACTCGGCCTTCAAGTATGTTTATCCAGACCAAAAACTAAGTTTCAAATACACCACCGTCAACGGGGTAAATGCCTTCTAAATCATATGGAACTAATCAAATTTACCGTAGAAGACCAGCAAGGGGAGCGACAGGAAGTCGAGGCACCTGCTGACATGGGCCTAAGCCTTATGGAAATTCTTAAGGCTTCCGAGTACCCTATTCTAGCTACCTGTGGAGGCATGGCCCTTTGCGCAACGTGCCATGTAGAAATCCTAGAAGGCCAAGACGGGCTAGGTGATGCCACAGATGTGGAGCTAGACCAACTGGAAAACCTGCCTGAGTACTTCCCTACCTCCCGTTTGGCTTGCCAAATTCGAATTGGAGATCAACTCGAAGGCGCGGTCATCAAACTTCGAGGCGAGGACGTGGTCTAAGCCGATTTACCAGCTTTTGAAAGTTAAAAACCAACCTATTTTAGCCCGGTGTTTTCATCGGGCTATTTTTTTTTAAAATTTGTGTAGCGAAAACCCAAGTCTTTTCGTTCTGAGAAAAAACAACAAAATCATGAAACGCATCGCTATTTTTTTGATCTCCCTACTAGTCGTCTCCTGTGACCTCGCTTCGACCGAACCAATTCTAGTTACTTCTGAAGAATTACTGGCCGCACAGGCTGAAATCATTCGATTAGCTGAGTCTGTGCCCTGCACCAATGCTTCGGAATGGAAGTTTACATCCATGGGCAACAAAGCCTGCGGAGGCCCTGCGCGCTACATTGCCTACCACCAAAGCCTGGAACGTGAATTTTTGGACTTGGTCAGCCGCTTCACTGCACTTCAAAAAGAGTACAATGAAAAAAACAATGTCCTTTCCGATTGCCTCCTGGTTGGTCCTCCAAGAACCATTCAATGCGAAGGCAACAAGCCAGTTTTAGTCTATTGATTTTTTGATGTGCTCCTGATTTCTATTTTTTGTCAGGCACCCCATTTTTTGTGGTCGGCCAATTGGCCGACCCTTTTTTTTCAGAAATTGAAGGAATTCGCCTACTTGTTCACTCTAAAACAAAAAGCTATTCTTCTTGCATCAAGGCATTGAGAATCTCGCAAGCAGCCTCTGAAAGAATGGTTCCCGGTCCAAAAACCGCCACTACCCCCTCCTCTTTCAAAAAGTCATAGTCCTTGGCAGGAATGACTCCCCCAGCCACCACGCGAATATCTGGACGACCCAATTGTCGCAAGCAGGAGATCAGCTCAGGAATAAGCGTTTTATGGCCCGCGGCCAAAGAAGATACACCCACCAGGTGCACATCATTTTCAACCGCCTGCTCAGCCACCTCTTGGGGTGTTTGAAACAAGGGTCCGATATCTACATCAAAGCCCAAGTCAGAAAATCCAGAAGCAATCACCTTAGCTCCTCTATCGTGACCATCTTGACCCATTTTAGCCACCAGAATACGTGGTCTCCGTCCTTCGAGTAGCGCAAAGCTATCCGAAAGTCGCTGGGCCTCTACAAATGATTTCTGCTGTTTCACTTCTGCTGCATATACCCCGCTGATGGATTGGGTTTGGGCTTTGTGACGTCCAAAGGCCTGCTCCATCGCATAGGAGATTTCTCCTAAAGTAGCTCTTTTTCTTGCTGCAACGATGGCCAAGTCCAGTAAATTTCCTTCTCCAGAAGCAGCTGCAGCCCGTATTTGTTCCAAAATAGCTGTGACTTCTTCTTGATTTCGTTCTTTTTTCACCTGCTTCAGTCGCAGGATTTGGGAATCTCGAACGGAGTGATTGTCTACTTCCAAGAGTTCTAATTCCGTTTTTTCAGCTACTCGATAGCGGTTGACTCCGACGATTACATCCTTCCCCCCATCGATTCTTGCCTGCTTTTTTGCAGCAGCCTCTTCAATTCGAAGTTTGGGCAGCCCAGTTTCAATGGCTTTGGCCATCCCACCCAATTTCTCCACCTCTTCAATCAAGCTCCAGGCTCTTTTGGCCAACTGATCCGTCAGGTACTCCACATAGTAGGATCCACCCCAAGGGTCTACCACCTCTGTAACACCTGTCTCCTGCTGCAACACCAACTGGGTATTTCGAGCGATGCGCGCAGAAAAATCGGTAGGCAGCGCAATGGCTTCATCCAGCGAATTGGTATGCAGCGACTGGGTATGCCCCATAACTGCCGCCAAGGCCTCCATGGCTGTTCGGGTTACGTTGTTGAAAGGGTCCTGCTCGGTGAGCGACCAACCGGAAGTTTGACAGTGAGCGCGCAAGGCCAAAGACTTTGGGTCCTTAGGCCCAAACTGGGACACCAACTTGGACCAGAGCAAACGCCCTGCACGCAGCTTTGCGATTTCCATAAAATAGTTCATTCCTACCCCCCAGAAGAAGGAAAGTCGCGGTGCAAATTCATCTATGGCTAAGCCGGATTTCAGACCCGTACGAAGGTATTCCAAGCCATCCGCAAGGGTGTATGCCAATTCCAAATCCGCTGTAGCACCTGCCTCTTGCATGTGGTAACCTGAGATGGAAATGGAATTGAACTTGGGCATATTCTTGGAAGTAAAAGCGAAAATATCACCTATCAATCGCATACTGGCCTGAGGAGGATAGATGTAGGTATTCCGCACCATAAACTCCTTGAGAATGTCATTTTGTATGGTCCCAGAGAGCGCCTCCATGGCTACCCCCTGCTCTTCTGCTGCAACGATAAAAAATGCTAAAACGGGAATTACCGCCCCATTCATGGTCATGGAAACCGAGATCTGATCCAAGGGAATCTGATCAAACAGAACCTTCATGTCTTCCACCGTATCGATCGCCACTCCAGCCTTGCCTACATCTCCCTGAACACGTGGGTGATCCGAATCGTAGCCACGATGCGTAGCCAAATCAAAAGCTACCGAAAGCCCTTTCTGCCCTCCTGCTAGATTGCGACGGTAAAAAGCATTAGACTCCTCCGCAGTAGAAAATCCAGCATATTGCCGAATGGTCCAGGGTCGTTGGAGATACATACTCGCATAGGGCCCCCTTAGAAAAGGGGCAATACCTGCCGTAAAATGCAACTCGCGCAACTGATCGATGACTGCGGGATCAAATTGATCAGGAACAGTTACCTGCTCTGGCGACTCCCAAGTACTGGTAGGGAACTTCGCTTCGGTAGATTCCCTCTTCGAATTCCACTGCTTAAAATCTGGTCTCATAGGGAATCGAGGGTTACATTTTCAACTAAATAGGTAGCTCGAGTGGGCTTTAATTCTTGCGCCGATTCCTCAAAGGGAGGTACCGGTTTGTTGTAACTCAAGGATGCAGGTGCTGCGTAGGCATTTGCCCCCACCTTCACCTGAGATTTATCCAAGAGCTCTCCTTGGATCTTGGCACGGTACGCCTTCACTTGATCCTGCAACTTTCCGGATTGACAGGCTTTCCACCAGCCTCCTTCCTGCTCGAGCTGGGTTAAGGCAGTTTGCGTTTCTTGAACAAGGTCGCTCACCAAATTTTCCAAAAAGTAAGAACCCGCAGCAGGGTCTTGAACTTTATCCAAATAGGCTTCTTCTTTCAATATGGCTGACACATTTCGAGCGATGCGACGCTCTTGTGTGCTAGCATGCTCTTCCTCCAAAGGCCTCACCCAAATCACATTGGCACCGCCCAATACCGCCGATAGTGCTTGGTAGGTTTGGCGAATCGTATTCGTATGGGCATCTAATACGGATTGTGACCAGTGGGCCGTTTGGCAAAAAAGGACAAGTTCCTGCTCCTCCACCTCTACCTGATAGAGTAAGGCTAAATTCTGAACCAACTGTCGAAAAGCGAGCTGGCGAGCTA
>CANHCD010000023.1 GCA_947458795.1 Cyclobacteriaceae bacterium
AAGAAACTTGAAAACTTACGCGAAGTGGAGCGCAAGTAACTGGATGTACAGACCGCAAAAAAAAAGCAATTCGATCGAATTGCTTTTTTTGTTTGTGCCTAAAAAAGGAAGAATTACCTGGCGTAGTTGACTGCTCTCATTTCACGAATCACAGTCACCTTGATTTGTCCAGGATACTGCATTTCCTTTTCGATCTTTTGGGAAATATCGAATGAAAGTTGACCTGCCTTCTGATCATCCACATTATCTGCATCGACTAGGATGCGCAACTCTCTACCTGCCTGCATAGCGAAGCATTTGTTGACTCCGTCAAAGTTCAAGGCGAGTTCCTCCAATTCTTTCAGACGCTTCACGTAGCTATCCATGATCTCTCGACGGGCACCTGGACGTGATCCGGAGATCGCATCTGAAGCCTGTACGATTGGGGATATCATCGAAGTCATTTCGATTTCATCGTGGTGAGCACCGATGGCATTGCAAATTTCTGGATGCTCCTTATATCGCTTGGCAAGTTCCATGCCCAAGAGTGCGTGCGGCAATTCCTGCTCTTCAGGCCATACCTTACCGATATCGTGGAGGAGACCTGCGCGCTTGGCGAGCTTGGCATTGAGGCCCATCTCTGCTGCCATGGTGGCGGAGAGCTTGGCTACTTCTCTGGAGTGCTGAAGGAGGTTCTGTCCATAAGAAGAACGGAAACGCATGCGACCCACCATCTTGATCAATTCAGGGTGAAGGCCATGTATGCCGAGATCAATACAGGTTCTTTCGCCGATCTCAACAATTTCCTCTTCGATGTTTTTCTCTGTCTTGGCCACCACCTCTTCGATACGTGCAGGGTGGATACGTCCATCCTGAACTAGGCGGTGTAGGGAAAGGCGGGCGATTTCTCTTCGTACTGGATCAAATCCAGAGATAATGATTGCTTCTGGGGTATCGTCTACGACAATTTCCACACCCGTCGCTGCCTCGAGCGCACGGATATTTCGACCTTCTCTACCGATGATTTTACCTTTGATGTCGTCGCTTTCAATGTTGAAGACCGACACACAGTTTTCAACGGCATGCTCTGTAGCGGTGCGCTGAATGGTGTCCAAAACGATCTTTTTAGCCTGCTTAGTTGCAGTCAACTTCGCCTCGTCGAGGATATCTTTGATTTGGGAGGAAGCCTTAGTTTGCGCCTCTTCAGTAAGCATGCTTACCAATTGTTCTCTCGCCTCTTCTCTGCTCAGGCCTGCAAGTTTTTCCAAGTCTGCAATACGCTGGTTCGTGACACGATCCAGCTCTTCTTTTTTCACCTGTACGGCATGAAGCTGAGCAGTCAAGTTCTCTTTTTTGCTGTCTAGCTCCGCTTCCTTTCTGCTTAAATTTTCCTGCTCCTTAGCTACCTGCTGCTGCAGTTGCTTCACCTTGTTTTCATTGGTGATGATCAGGTTTTTCTTGTTGTTGGTCTCTTCATCAAACTCCGCTTTCAACTTCAAAAACCTTTCTTTGGCTTCCAGCATACGGTCTTTCTTAATGGTCTCGGCGGTTAATTCCGCCTCACGAAGCATGGATTTGATCCGATCTTTGGTTTCCTCCTCCTGCTTTGCATGTTTACTTTTTAAAAAAAAGCCGGTTAGAGCTGCTCCTACGCCAAGCCCTGCAAGGGCTGATAGGATGATAAATGCAAGTGCGTTCATAGTTGTGAATATATAGTTGTTCACCTACCGGCACTGGAAATTAGCAAAATGAAAAAAACTTAATCTCAAACAGCCTTAGCAAGCAAGGCTGATATATGGGCAAGAGAGTGCTGGATGTGCACGCTATCTTGTTCATTTCCTGCATTGGTTTCGAGAGATTCTACCATGAAATCAAAGGCAACCATGGCCAATAGGTCAGTAGAATCATCCAAGCCAAACTCAGATTTATACTTTTTTAACTTCTCATTGATCATCCGCCCAGCATGCCGAATTTTTCCCTCATCTTCAGGCTTCACACGCATGGGATATTCCCGGTCTCCGATTTTTACTTTAATGGCTAATGTTTCCATTTATTCGGACAGATAGGCAATCAACTGATCGATTTCTTGTATATAGGAATTGATTAAGTCACTCATTTCACCAGTATCCTCAGGGTTTACCGGTCGGTTCTCCACAATGTTACTAATTTTTATCTTATTTTTAAAATTATCCAGGGTAACATCTCGCTCTTGTAGTTGCTTCTCAAGCTCCATCAAACGTGCATTTAGGAGCTCATTTTCTGCAGTCAAGGCCTCTACCTTTTTGGTTACCTGAACAGAAAGTTTTTCAAGTTTTTGTAATTCCTCGTGAATCATAACTTAGCTTCGGATGATTGCCCCCACTTGATTTTGAAAGGCTTGAATCAAGTTACTCATAGTTTTATCAATTTCCTTATCGGTCAAGGTGTTTTCTTGGTCTTGAAGGATAAAGCTTAGCGCATAGGCTTTTTTGCCTTGCCCCAATTTATCTCCCTGGTAGACATCGAATACATCTACCTGCTTTAAGAGTTTGCCTCCCGCCTTCTCTGCTACTTTTTTGACGCGATCATAGGAAAGGTCCTGGTCAATGACCAAGGAAAGGTCCCGTCGCACTTCAGGAAACTTGGAGAGCTCCTGGAATTTTTTCAATGGAGAAGATTTCTTTCCAAGCAAGTCCCAGTCCAATTCGGCATACCAAACCTCCTGCCTTACTTCGGCCAACTTAAGCCCTTTTTCTTCGACTAATCCCAAGGTTGCAACCACCTTTTCGCCCAACTTCAGGCTTAATCCATAGGAAAAAGGTGCCGCTTCAATCACTTCTACTTGGCTCACCTCGACATGCAATCGCTCCAAAATTTGGGTTACAGTGGCATAGATGTCTGCGAATGCAAATGGCTTTGCAGGTGCAAGCCAACTCTCTGTAGAACTATTGCCCGACAGAAAAATGGCCAACCGTCTCGACTCCTTGTAGCCCCCTTCAGCTTTCTTTTGATACACCGTACCAAATTCAAAGCACTTCAGGTCAGTTTGTCTTCTATTGATGTTGTGTGCCAACACCTCTAACCCAGAGAAAAGGAGCGTTTGGCGCATCACGCCGAGGTCCTCACTGAGTTTGTTGTAGATCTCCACCGTAGTGCTGGCATCCAAAAACCCTGCTTTTTCAATGTACTTGGGGCTGGTCAAGCTATTGGTCACCAACTCAAAGTAGCCTTGATTGGCGAGCATTTCGGTGAGACGGTACTGCAACTTCGCTAGATCCTTCACCGGGTGTTCGGCCAAGAATTCGGTGCTGAGATTTTCAGAAAGAGGTACCTGTTGAAAGCCATGAATACGCAAAACCTCTTCAATGATATCGGCTTCGCGAGTGACATCTACTCGGTAAGGCTTCACTGTGGCCACAAACCCTTCTGCAGTCCGTGCGGACACTCCTATTTCTAAACCTTCCAAAATGGCCACGACTTCCTCTGGTTCAATTGCCTTTCCGATCAGTCGGTTGATGTGGCCAAAACTGACCTCAATCTGTGCATCGGCTTTTGGCTGCGGATAAATATCAATCAGCTCGGAAGCGACTTTTGCGCCAGCATAGCGGTGCAAAAGAAGTACCGCTTGCTTCAAGGCATACACTGGCATGTTGGGATCTGTACCCCGCTCAAAGCGGAAGGAGGCATCGGTCTTCAAGCCATGCACCTGGGAACCCTTACGAATCACGTCAGGGGAGAAATAGGCGGACTCCAAGAAGATGCTTGTGGTCTGATCGGATACGCCTGAAACAGCTCCTCCAAAGACCCCAGCAATACACATCCCGCCTTTGGAATCACAGATCATTAATTCTTCACCAGAAAGTTTTCGCTCTTTTCCGTCTAGGGTCACGAAGGTGCTCCCTTTCGGAAGTTTGCCTACGCGGATTTTTCCATCTCGGATTTTGGCAGCATCGAATGCATGCAGGGGCTGACCCAAATCATGCAAGATGTAATTGGTGATGTCGACAACATTGTTGATGGGTTCCAAGCCCAAGGAACGGAGGAAATGCTGCAGCCACTGGGGAGAGGGCCCCACTTGGATACCGGTAAGCACAATTCCCGCATAGCGAGGGCAATCGGCAGTTTGGTCTACGACCACCTCGAGGGAAGGGCCAGCTGCTTCCACTTGGATAGCGGGCTCCACCGGCAAGCACAAGGACCTACCCAAAAGGGCTTTCAAGTCCCTTGCAACTCCCAAATGGGAGGCAGCATCTGCGCGGTTAGGCGTCAGGCCAATTTCTAAAATAAGGTCTTGAGTTACTTCAAAGTAAGCAGATGCAGCTGTCCCATTGGGGAGGTCTGTATCCAAAACGATGATTCCTGCATGGGAGGTACCGATGCCGATCTCGTCTTCCGCACAAATCATCCCTTCAGATGCTTGGCCTCGGATTTTTGCTTTTTTGATTTCAAAGGGTTCTCCCGTGCTGGGATACAAGGTGGCTCCCACCGTAGCCACTACTACTTTTTGCCCTGCGGCAACATTCGAAGCCCCACAAACAATCTGCGAGGGCTGCTCCTGTCCAATATCGACCGTAGTCAGGCTCAATTTGTCTGCATCGGGATGCTTGACACAGGTAAGTACTTCTCCGATAACCATCCCTTCCAAACCTCCAGGCAAAGACACAAAGGGCTCCAGATGCTCCACTTCAAGCCCCGATTGGGTGAGTAGCGCAGCAATCTCTTCTGGGCTTTCTTTCAAAAAAAGGTATTCCTTGAGTCTATTGATAGATATTTTCATAGGGCATTGAATAAGCGAATCTTTCGATTCTAACTAGGCGCGTGAGCAGTCAGTGGGTAAGTTGCAAATTTAAAAGATTTGCCTGAGCGGCGATCATTTATCGTAATTTTTCTCCCCTACTGGAATGGCAATGTCCAAGATATTCTCGCGTGGCGGGAGGGGGCAAGCAAAGTCCGGATTGTAGGCACAGTAGGGATTGAAGGCCAGGTTGAAGTCGATCGTGATGCTATTTTTTCCATCCTGACGTACATTCAGGTAACGCCCTCCACCGTAGGTTTCTTTCCCGGAAGTTTCATCTGTAAAAGCCAAGAAAAAATTGCGCATGTCTGACTCATTCAGAGACTGCATCAAGAGGACTTTGTTGGTTTTTCCTCCCATCTCAAATACTGCAAAGGAATGTTCTAGGTACCGTTCTGTGCTTCCATCTGTCAGGGGAACCTCCCTGATTTTTTTGGTCTCAATGGGTAGCAATCTTGCCTTCACCCGATATACAGGATCGATGGGGTAGAAAGTCAGGCTTTGCAATCCCCTTTTTTGTTCCTCCGTCAAGGGAGATTCAACATTAAAGCGGATGTATTTGAACTGCCGCTCCCGTTCAGTCTCGATTTTTTCGATGTAATCCTCGGGGCTTTCTGCAGCAGTAAACATGTAGGTGATGGCCCCCAAGACCACCAGGGATGCAATAATTAGAATAAGTTGACTTGATTTCACGTGCGCTAGTTTAACTGTAGATGAAACACGCCATCGAGGTCCATGGTTTGAGCATTGGGAAAAGAAAGCTCCCCAAGGCTACATTATCCCTTCATCGGCGAAGCTAAAATAGCCCTGATCTGTGTAAATCAGATGGTCTAGCAGGAGTATTTCCAACTCTTTCCCAATTTTCTGCAACCGTTGCGTGAGGCGTTTGTCCGATTCTGAGGGCTGAAGGTTACCACTTGGATGGTTGTGGATCAAAATTAAGGAATGTGCCCCTTGTTCCAAAGCAAATCTAAATACCACTTTGGGATCTACCACTGAAGCAGATATTCCTCCTTGGCTCACGCGCTCCTTTTTTATCAGCCCATTGGTTCGATTCAACAAGAGGAGATATACCTGCTCCACCGATTCATCGTGTAGGTCGGGACGCATCAGCTCGTAGATTTGCCTAGATCCGGTGATTTTTAGGAACTTATGAGGCTCCTGCTCTTTTCTCCTCCTCCCGAGTTCCAAGGCGCTGATGATCGAAATAGCCTTGGCCTCCCCAATTCCCTTGAACTTGCAGAGGTCAGATACAGACATTCTAGCCACAGCTCCCAAGTTGTTACCGACCGAAGCCAGCAGCATCCGTGCGAGATCTACTGCACTGCAGGCTGCCGTACCCGTGCCGATCAAAATTGCGATCAGCTCTGCATCTGAAAGTGCGGCTTTGCCTTTGAGGAGGAGTTTCTCTCGGGGCCGATCTTCCTCGGCCAACTCAAAAATTCTAATGGAGGGGTAGGTATCCATGCGTAGGTTAAAAAGTAATTGGATTATCCGCAATTTTACCTGGTGTTCAAAATCAGACTTAAATCCTGCGAATAATCGTCGACGGCTGACTGTCGACAGTCCACAGCTCACTTAATTGATCCTCAAACCTAATTTTCTTAGCAATCAAGCGGATATGCTAAAGAATTGAAATAAATCTACAGAAAAATGGGCATAAAAAAACCCTGCTTGTAGGCAGGGTTTGATTTTATCAAGGGCTGGATTACCCCAAAGCACTTACAACTTTAGCCAATCTTGACTTCTTGTTGTTTGCGTTGTTTTTATGAATGACATTTTTCTTAGCCAGTTTGTCCAACATGGAAGAAACTTTCTTGTACAACTCCATCGCTTCTACTTTATCCGTAGCCGCCTTAAGTCTTTTGATGAAAGTTCTGGTGGTCTTGGCCTGGTATCTGTTTCTCAAACGCTTCACATCGTTGGCGCGAATTCTCTTCAGAGCTGATTTATGATTTGCCATATCTAGTTAATTTTCTAATTCTTGTAGTCGTCCTATTTTGAACGGGAATGCAAAGTTATTGGAAATAATTAATTCTGCCAAAGGAATTTTGAACATTCCTGAAGTAAGTGGCTCTTGATGAATCAAAAATTTGCAAGCTAGAGCCTGAAACAAGCTAAAAAACTGCTTTAAAGCCTATTTATTCATGAATTTCCTGTAGATTGAATCATGAATTTTTTAATTATTCCTTTTTTGATCTTTCCATTTTTTCAAGTTCCAATTCCTTTCTGGGGCTTTTATGGACATGTTTTACTCAATCGCCAAGCGGTGTTTTCACTTCCACCCGAGATGCTGCACCTCTACAAGCAGGAACTCCGGTTTGTCTCTGAAAAAGCGGTGAACCCAGATCGAAGGCGCTATGCGGTAAAAGGAGAGGCAGAAAAACACTACATCGACCTGGATCACTATGGGGATAGCGCCTTGTACAAGCTTCCAAAGTACTGGGCGCAGGCCATCGAAAAATTTCCAGAAGACTCCTTGCGGGCACATGGCATCGGTCCCTGGTCAGCCTA
The DNA here is from genome assembly GCA_947458795.1 of Cyclobacteriaceae bacterium. GTDB lineage: Bacteria > Bacteroidota > Bacteroidia > Cytophagales > Cyclobacteriaceae > Algoriphagus. Next base: position 7,268 of record CANHCD010000023.1, read on the forward strand.
CCTTACGTTTTACAGCCTTACCAAAGCCTTTGCTGCGCAAGACAAAACAGCCATTTTACGCCTATCCGCAGACCTCGGTCACTACCTCGGGGACTTGAATGTCCCCTTGCACACCACCAAAAACTACAATGGTCAGTTGACCGGGCAGGCAGGCATCCATGGGTTCTGGGAAAGTAGGGTGCCCGAGCTGCTGGCAAAAAATTACACCTTTTGGGTTGGCAAGGCAGCATATGTGCCCGACCCCCAGCAGGCACTTTGGGAATCCGTGGCGCAGGCCCATTCGCAGGTAGACTCGGTCTTGCAAATCGAGAAAATCCTCAGCCTGCAATTTCCGCTCGATCAAAAATACAGTTACGAGGAGCGGAATGGACAGACCGTGCGGGTGTATTCCCGAGAGTTTACCATCGCCTATGCCCTTGCCTTAGATGGGCAGGTGGAACGGCAGATGAAGCGCTCCATCAAGATGATTGCTGATTTTTGGTACACCGCCTGGGTCAATGCTGGGCAGCCGGATTTGAGTAAGCTGCCTAATTCTCTAGAAGCACCGCAAGATTCCCTTCGCCCCAACTCAAAAATCCGAACTCGAACGCACGACAATTAGAAGATTAGGAATGGAGGTATCTCGTTATTGCAGCCCCTAAACGGGAAAATGTATCCTTAAATACGGCTTCATTTTCTTCCAACAAGGTTACTCGGAAGCCCCTCAAGTCGGAACAAAAGGAAGAAATCGGCACCACACAAATCCGCTCTGAGGCAAGCAAATAATACACAAATCGCTTGTCTAGGGGCATTTCCGGATCATTCAACCAGGAGTCCACCAACTGTTGCAAGCGCTCATCTTCAATGGGGAGGCTTTGGCGGGTCGTGAGCAATCGCTCATCAAAAACAATCGTATTGTAAAATGCTCCTTGGGTAGGATTGAACTTTATTCCTTCAATTTTTCCCAAAATTTCCCGCATCCACTCGCTTCTTTCCCCGATTTGCGCATTGGCCTGCTCACGATAGGCAGGGTATGCCGGATGATTCCTAATTCTCGGAATGGCTAATTGTGGCAAAATCGTGGAGCAAACCTCAATCATTTTGGCATTTTCGAGGGTTTGGCATAGTTTGGAAAACTCTTGAGAGGCTTCCCGATTGTAAAATTCCATCCAACCACAGCGTGCCCCAGGCCAAGGAAATTCTTTGGAAATCCCCTTGAGCGAGATTGCTGGATGATTGCCAATCACCTCGGCAAGTGCTACTGCCTTGATGCCGTTGTAGGTAATATTGTGGTAGATCTCATCGGCAATCAGCAGCAGGTTAAATTCCTTGGCAAGCTTTACAAAGTTTTCCAAAACCTCCTTGGGATACACCATCCCCGTTGGATTATCTGGGTTGATGATCAGAATACCCACAATGGAGGGATTGTATTTTACCTTGAGGTACAAATCCTCCATATCAGGAAGCCATTGGTTGTCCGGATCTAGGCGGTAGGTTATGGGAGCAGTATTCGCATGGGCGGCTTCAGCCGAGCTATGGGTAGAGTAGGCTGGAGAAGGACCAATTATTCGGGCGGTGGGGACTAAATATTGATACAATTTGGCAATTGCATCCCCCAAGCCATTGAAAAATAGAATGTCCTCCGCCGTCAGCTGCGCCCCTCCTAGTTCATTGTTGAGGTTTGCCAAAAATTTCCGGGTATCCAATACTCCTTTGGAATCTGCATAGCCGTAGGTTTTGTCTTCCTGTAGTAAGTCGGCCACAATCCCCTTCATCCAATCTGGAAGCCGGTTGCTCTTTTGAATCGGATCGCCAATATTTTCCCAGGTCATGGGATAGCCGAGCGCTTCGATTTGTCGGGCTTTTTTTACGATGCCACGAATTTCATAATTTAATTCTTCTGCTCCGGGTCTGAGAAGTAATTGTCGCATAGGTCAATCAATAGGTCTGGAAAATTTCCAAGACAATTTAAGGAAAACCCAATTCAAAAATTGGATTAACCAAAAATCTGAGCCCTCTAAATTCCTTACTCAGAAATCTCCAGCTTAAAATAGCTTGTATTTGTAATACACGAAAGCTTGTATTGCAAATACAAGCTTTTATATTTGTATGATTTACAACTAGTTGAATGATACCCATAGACCTTCTTGCCCAAGTAATCGAGGAGCAAAACGAGAATTTTCTCCAAAAGCAGCTTATCTCCAGGGAAATGGCTATCCCCATACCTATCAATCAAATCTTGGTTGTAAGTGGCGTGCGGCGCTGCGGGAAAAGTGTATTGATCCGAAAAAGCTTGCCTTCTGATGCACCAGGGCTCTACCTAAATTTTGAAGATCCACGGCTGGTGGATTTTGAAGCAGCAGATTTTCCCAAACTCGCGCAGCTGCGCGATGAAATGGGTAAAACCTCCATACTCCTAGATGAAGTTCAGACGGTGGTAGGCTGGGAAATATTTGCCCGCTCCCTACACGAAAAAGGGGAGAAACTCTACATCACGGGTTCGAATGCCAGCATGCTTAGCCGAGAATTGGGGACACGACTCACTGGGCGATACAAGCAAGTGGAACTTTTCCCTTTCAGCTACACCGAGTTTTTGCTGTTCAAGCAGCTTCCTGCTGGTGAGGAAAGTTTTGAAACTTACTTCCAATCGGGTGGCTTTCCGGAGTTTTTGCAAAATAAGGATCCAGACTACCTGCGAACACTCCTCCGAGACATCCTAACGCGCGACGTGGCCGTACGAAGAAACATCAGCAATGAAACAGCACTCATACGGCTCGGCGTATTCCTATCTTCCAACGTCGCCAAGCCCTTCAGCTATTCTCGAATCGGGAGTTTGCTGGAGATCAAATCCGTACGTACAGTGATCGACTACTGCGATTACCTGGCCGAAAGCTACCTGTTTGACCTTATCCCCATGTACTCGCCTTCGATACGCAAGCAGCTGGCCAATCCAAAAAAGGCATTCTGTGTAGACCCAGCCTTGGCTTCCGCCAATTCCCTCTCCTTCAGCAAGGACCTGGGAAGAAAGTTGGAAAACTACGTCTACCTCCACCTACGGAGATCATTTCAAGAAATACAGTATTTCCAGTCCAAGGATTCGGAATGTGACTTTGTGGTCAAGTGGAACGAAGACATAATCGGCGTTGTGCAAGTTTGCTGGGAACTCAACAGCGATACGCTAGCGCGAGAAATCACCGGATTAAAAAATGCGCTGGCAGAAACGAATGCACCAAAAGGAGTGCTATTGACATGGAACCAGGAGGATGTGCTGGATGGACTAGACGTACTACCGGCTTGGAAGTGGATGATGCAGCCGGCAACGGAGTATTTCACATTGGATTAGGCCTTTTTCCGATGACGAACTGCCTCCACCACCACAGCGATAGCTCCCCAAACAAGAATGCATGCAAAAACCCAAGTGGGAACAGGAAAAAGATCCAGATACTTCGCCAATCCCAACAGTAGAATCAGAACGAGAGGCAAGCCATAAAAACGATCAATTGGTTTTTTGGTCATAAATCCTTCGCTTACTCATCGGCTGGATTGAATTCATTTGGTACCTAAGAAATCTAAAACCTAGGAAAAAACAACCCCTCTTTCTACTCAGAGAAATACAATTCGAGGCATCTTTTAGAAGCAGGAACCTACTAAGGACAGCCTACATCAAAACCACAGGAGATGCGTGCTTTACTAAGGGCTAGCTTAAATTTCTTCTTTTGAAACTCCAGCTTGTTTTAAAATTGCCAAAAGTGTCCCTGTCTTTAGGTCTTTGGAATGAAAAGGCACAATGGTCCGTCTTCCATCAGGATGCTTGAAAAGCTGGTGGCTTCCTTTACTTCGCTGGAGTACAAAACCCGAACTTTCAAGAAGCTTGATTAATTCTCTTGGAGATACGCTCTTCATAAATCAAAAAATGAAACTCTTGAAAAGAGTTTTTGGTAATTAAAATTAAGACACGACCAATGACAACTCCAGGCTGTTCATGTCATTTGGGATTTTCTCGTTATTCGCCTCCAAGTCTTCCAAATAAAGTGAAATCGCCTCTTTTGCCATTTCCTTCGCCTCTTCAATTGTCTCGCCCCAAGTTACACATCCTGGGAGCGAAGGAACAGAGACCGTATATCCGCCGTCAGCTTCAGGAGTCAATTTTATTCTGAACATTCTTTCCATAAGGTGAAAATACGGTTTAAAAGAAAATTATGCCAACGAAAGGCTATTTAATTACCGATAAGTCAGGCGAAATGAAAAAATCACTTTTAACCTGCAAAAAGCGTGTCCTAGACCTTCGAGGTCCGAAAAAAAACCGTTGCCATTTCCAAAAACCTCGACGGTTTAAAAATAAAACCTTTGAGGTCTCAAAAAGACCTCAAAGGTTGGAGGAACAAAACCTTCGCGGTCTCGAAGACCGCAAAGGTTACTTCAAATTCTTGTAGCGGATACGTTTTGGCATCACGTCGCCCAGGCGCTTCTTCTTGTTTTCCTCGTAGTCGGAGAAGTTGCCCTCAAACCAGACTACCTGCGAGTCGCCTTCAAAAGCCAAGATATGCGTACAAATACGATCTAGGAACCAGCGGTCGTGGGAAATTACTACCGCACAACCTCCAAAATTTTCCAAGGCTTCTTCCAAAGCCCGAAGCGTATTGATATCCAAGTCGTTGGTAGGTTCATCGAGAAGTAGCAAGTTGCCGCCTTCCTTCAGCGTAATCGCCAAATGCACACGGTTGCGCTCTCCACCGGAAAGTACGCCTACTTTTTTCTCTTGATCAGATCCTGCGAAGTTAAACTTAGACACGTAGGCCCGTGAGTTCACTTCCTTGTTGCCCAGCTTCATCAGTTCATTCCCTTCGGAGATCAGCTGGTACACGGTCTTGTTGGGATCCAAGGCATCGTGCTCCTGGTCCACATAGGCCAACTTCACCGTCTCCCCCACCTCAAAGTTGCCCGAATCCGCCTTCTCCTGGCCGGTAATCAACTTGAAGAGGGTAGACTTACCTGCACCGTTGGGGCCAATGATGCCCACAATGCCTCCTTGCGGCAAGGAGAAGCTGAGGTTTTCAAAAAGCAACTTGTCTCCATAAGCTTTGGACACGTTGTTGACTTCAATCACTTTGGCTCCCAAGCGGGGCCCTGGTGGGATAAAGAGTTCGAGCTTCGCTTCGCTGTCTCGGGACTCCTCTCCTACCAACTTGTCGTAGGCATTCAAACGGGCCTTGCCCTTGGATTGACGTGCTTTGGGTGACATGCGGATCCACTCCAATTCCCGCTCCAAAGTCTTCTGTCGCTTGGATTCGGTTTTCTCCTCCTGCTTAAGTCGGTTTTGCTTTTGATCAAGCCAAGAAGAATAGTTGCCCTTCCAAGGAATACCCTCGCCACGATCCAATTCAAGGATCCATCCGGCCACATTGTCTAGGAAGTAACGGTCGTGAGTAACGGCAATGACGGTCCCTTTGTAATTCTGCAAATGCTGCTCCAACCAATGCACAGATTCAGCATCGAGGTGGTTGGTCGGTTCATCGAGTAGTAATACATCGGGCTCCTGCAAAAGCAGTCGGCAAAGCGCCACGCGTCTTTTTTCTCCACCAGATAGGTTGGCTACGTTCGCTTCGGCTGGCGGGAGGCGCAAGGCATCCATGGCCTTGTCTAGCATCACGTCGAGCTCCCAGGCATTGACTGCATCTAATTTTTCCTGCACTTCCCCTTGTCGGGTGATGAGCTTGTCCATGGCATCCGGATCGTCCATAAGTGCGGGATCCATGAATTTTTCGTTGATTTCTTCAAATTCCTTGAGCAGGGCAACGGTACTGGCTACCGCCTCCTCCACTACTTCCTTGACGGTCTTGGTCGGGTCCAACTTGGGTTCCTGCTCGAGCATGCCCACTGTGTAACCTGGAGACCAGACTACTTCCCCTAGAAACTCCTTGTCCATCCCTGCAATGATGCGCAGCAAAGAAGACTTTCCTGAGCCGTTGAGGCCCAGCACGCCAATCTTGGCGCCATAAAAAAAGGAGAGGTAAATGTCTTTTAATACTTTCTTCTGTGGGGGGTAAATTTTAGAAACCCCTGCCATGGAAAAGAT